>NZ_JBAMDH010000016.1:0-136026 GCF_036961685.1 Massilia sp. DD77 | reverse complement strand
CGCTGCTCGGCCTGGGCCTGGGCGCCTTGCTGTCGCACTTCGGCATCGGCGGTGCGCTCGCCAGCGTGATCTCGTCGATCCTGATGATCGGTCTCCTGATCCTGGCCGTGATGTTCATCGTGCGCATGTTCCGCCGCAAGGACACGCCGGCCAATCCGGCCTTCGCCAAGGCCGGCTACGGTGCGGCCCAGCCTGTGCCGGCCGGCGCGGTGGCCACGCCGGAGATCGGTTCGGGCCTGAACAAGCCGGCTTTCCAGCCCGCGGCCTTCCAGCACCAGCAGCCGCAAGGCGGCTCGTCGCTGAACCAGGGCGGCGCCGGCCACAACCAGTGGGGTGTGCCGGGCGACTTCGACCAGGAAGCCTTCCTGCGCCAGGCCAAGTCGTCCTTCATCCGCCTGCAGGCGGCCTGGGACCGCGGCGACACCAACGACCTGCGCGAATTCACTTCACCGGAAGTCTTCGCCGAGCTGAAGATGCAGATCCAGGAACGCGGCGGCGTGGCCGACTACACCGACGTGGTGACGGTCGACGCCCAGCTGCTGGGCATCGAAGCCGGCGCCAGCGACTACCTGGCGAGCGTGCAGTTCAACGCCATGGTCCGCAGCGCCCCGAATGCGCCGGCCGAGCCGCTGGTCGAGGTGTGGAACCTGTCCAAGCCCCTGTCGGGCAATGGCGGATGGGTGCTGGCGGGTATCCAGCAGGTATCGTAAATTATTTTTAAGTAAAGCTTCCGTGCTGCCGGGTGTGAGCCCGGCAAACTGGTAAGATCGAGACCGCCCGCTTTCCGCCGGGCGGTTTTTTTTATTTAAGTAATTCTATGTTCCCCAGTTCTCCCCAACAGGCCTTGCTCATGCCTGCGCTTGCCGCGATCAACCACCTGCTGGCCCAGGAGGCCTGGGCGCGCGCCGCGCTGGCGCGCCATGCGGGCAAGGACGCCTGCATCGATACTGGCCACCTGCAGTTACGCATGCATGTGGCGGCCGACGGCATGCTGGAAGCGGGCCGCGAGGACGGGCAAAGCCCGGCCGGGGTGACGATCCGCGTCAAGCTGGCCGACCTGCCGCTGATCGCCCAGGACCGCACGCGCGCGCTGTCCTACGTGAAGATCGAGGGCGACGCGGAATTCGCGAACACGATTTCGCAGCTGGCCAACGGCCTGCGCTGGGATGCCGAGCACGACCTCGAGCGCGTGGTCGGACCGCTGGGCGCGCGCCGCCTGGCCGAAGGCGCACGCCAGGCCGGCCAGCTGGTGAGCGGCGCCGGCCGCCGCCTGGCCGAGAACCTGGCCGAGTTCCTGGCGGAAGAACGCCCGGTGCTGGTGCGCCCCGCGCTGCGCGAGGAATTCGCCGCCGAGGTGGTGCGCTTGCGCGACGACGTCGAGCGCGCCGCCAAGCGCATCGCCCGGCTCGAACAGCGCCTGGCCCAGCACACGCTGATCGACCCCAACTCGGACCTGACTTCGGACCGCCGATGATATTGAAATTCCTGCGCCTGCTGCGCATCCTCACCGTCTTCACGAAGTACGGACTCGACGAAATCGCCGTCTCCAGCATCAATGCGCCGCGCACCGCGCGCATGATGAGCACCTTCTTCTTCTGGCGCCGCATCACCTCGCCGCGCGCGATCCGCCTGCGCCAGGCGCTCGAGGAACTGGGCCCGATCTTCGTCAAGTTCGGCCAGGTGCTCTCGACCCGGCGCGACCTGATGCCGCAAGACATCGCCGACGAGCTGGCCCTGCTGCAGGACCGCGTGCCGCCCTTCGATTCCGACCTCGCCATCGCCCAGATCACGCGCTCGCTCGGCGCCCACCCGGAGCAGCTGTTCGCCCATTTCGAACGCGATCCGGTGGCCTCGGCCTCGATTGCCCAGGTCCACTTTGCGCGCCTGAAGAACGGCAAGGACGTGGCGGTCAAGGTGCTGCGTCCGGGCATGAAGAAACTGATCGACGAAGACATCGCCCTGATGCACATGGCCGCCAGCCTGATCGAGCGGGTGTGGGGCGAGGCGCGGCGCCTGAAGCCGCGCGAGGTCGTGGCCGAGTTCGACAAATACCTGCACGACGAACTCGACCTGATGCGCGAAGCCGCCAACGCCGCCCAGCTGCGCCGCAATTTCGCCGACTCGACCCTGCTGATGGTGCCCGAAATGTACTGGGACTATTGCTCCAGCAGCGTGATCGTGATGGAACGCATGCACGGCATCCCGGTGTCGCAGATCGACCGCCTGGCGGCCGCGGGCGTGGACCTGAAAAAACTGTCGAGCGACGGGGTCGAGATCTTCTTCACCCAGGTGTTCCGCGATGGCTTCTTCCACGCCGATATGCACCCGGGGAACATCCTGGTCTCGATCGAGAAGGAGACCTTCGGCCGCTATATCGCGCTCGACTTCGGCATCGTCGGCACCCTGAACGATTTCGACAAGGATTATTTGTCGCAGAACTTCCTGGCCTTCTTCCGCCGCGACTACAAACGTGTGGCCGAGGCCCACATCGAGTCCGGCTGGGCGCCGCCGAGCACCCGCGTCGACGAACTCGAGTCCGCGGTGCGGGCCTGCTGCGAGCCGATCTTCGACCGTCCGCTGAAGGACATTTCCTTCGGCCAGATCCTGCTGCGCCTGTTCCAGACCTCGCGCCGCTTCAACGTCGAGGTCCAGCCCCAGCTGGTGCTGCTGCAGAAGACCCTGCTCAATATCGAAGGCCTGGGACGCCAGCTCGACCCGGACCTGGACCTGTGGAAGACCGCCAAGCCTTATCTCGAGCGCTGGATGGCCGAGCAGGTCGGCTGGCAGGGCTTCGTCGAGCGCCTGCGCGCCGAAGCGCCGCGCTACGCGCACATCTTCCCGCAGTTCCCGCGCCTGCTGCACCAGGCCCTGGCGCGCGAGACCCATCCGCACCTGGCCAGTCCCAATGTCGCCCAGTCCGACATCCTGACGCTGGTCCTGATCGAGCAGCGCCGCACCAACCGGCTGCTCGGCTTGCTGGCCTTCGTGATCGGCGGGGCCGGTATCGGCGCGCTTGGGGTCTACCTGATGCGCCTGCATGGCGGCGCCTGATTTCCTCAGTCGCGACCCGCTCGCGCCCGGTTTCTGGGACGAGCGCTTCGCACGCGGATTCACGCCCTGGGACCGGGGCGCCGTGCCGGAAGCGCTGCGCCGCTTCGTGGCGGAGTGCGGCAAGCCGCTGGCGGTCCTGATTCCCGGCTGCGGCAGCGGCTACGAGCTGGCCTGGCTGATGGAGCAGGGCTGGGACGCGGCCGCGATCGACTTTTCGCCCGAGGCCGTGGCCCGCGCCCGGCGGGTGGCCGGGGAGTGGGGCGGACGCGTGGCCGAGGCGGATTTTTTTGCCTGGGAGCCAAAGCGGCCGCTCGGCATGGTCTACGAATGCGCCTTCCTGTGCGCGATGCCGCCCGCCATGTGGCCGCGCGTCGCGGCGCGCTGGGCCGAGTTGCTGCAGCCCGGCGGGGTGCTGGCGGGATTCTTCTATTTCGACGACAAGCCCAAGGGGCCGCCTTTCGGGATCGCCCGGACGCGGCTCGACGAGCTCTTGTCCGGACACTTCGAGTGCGTCGAGGACCGGGCGGTGGAGGAGTCGATTCCCGTGTTCGCGGGCAAGGAACGCTGGATGGTGTGGCGGCGCCAGTAGGCGCCGCGGCTGTCCGGGGCGTCCAGCCGACGGTAGCTCAGCGTAGGGTTGGCGGCTCCGCCGCCGGCGCGTTCGACCGGCCTGGCCTCATCGATGCGCGTCACATCATCTTGTGTCGGACGCGTCGGCGGGAAATCAGTCCACTGGACTAATTTCCCCGCCAACCCTACGGTGTGCACAGGTCCGGGGCGAACCACCAAAAGAAAAAGCCCGCTCGCGCGGGCTTTCAAATCAGTGTTCTTCTACGGATGGACGGCGGCGGACCGCGCCCGATCTTCTGTTTCTTTTTGACTGGGGCAGCAGAGCGGGCTCTGCTGCCAACATGCTTTAAAGAAAGATGCTATTAAATCAGCTCATCGATGCTTAAGCAAACGAAAGAGTTGTTGACGATGGTGAAAAACAACACCGTTTACCGCCCCCATTGCGTTCGGGGCGGCCCCATGGCAGGCCGGCGGGCAAAACCCGCCGTAAAAGCTTTATAATTCAGGGTTTTGAAGATTTTTGCGGAGTATCACATGCCGATTTACGCCTACCGCTGCGAAGAATGCGGTTTCAACAAAGATGTGCTGCAAAAAGTATCCGATCCGGTGCTGACCACCTGCCCCTCGTGCGGCAAGCCGGCCTTCAAGAAGCAAGTGACCGCCGCCGGCTTCCAGCTCAAGGGTTCGGGCTGGTACGTGACCGATTTTCGCGGGGGCACCCCGCCGGCCACCGGCGCGGCTCCAGCTCCGGGCGCGGCCGCTTCGGGCGATAGCGGCGCCGCCGCGCCCGCTGCGCCGGCCGCCACGCCGGCCACTGGCGGCGGCAAGAGCGACACCTGATTTGCCGCGGCCTGCGGGCCGCGGTCCAACAAGAACAAGAGAACACGATGCGCAAATATTTCCTGACCGGCTTGCTGGTCCTGGTACCCCTGGCGATCACCGCCTGGGTGCTGAGCCTGATCATCAGCACGCTGGACCAGTCGCTGCTGTTCGTGCCGGAAGCCTGGCAGCCGCGCCGCGTGTTCGGCGCCGACATTCCCGGCATCGGCGCGATCCTGACCCTGGCCATCGTCTTCCTGACCGGCCTGCTGACCAACAACCTGGTGGGCGGCTACGTGGTGCGCCTGGGCGACCGCCTGCTCAAGCGCATCCCGGTGGTCAGCTCGCTGTACGGCAGCGTCAAGCAGGTGTCGGACACCCTGTTCTCGTCCTCGGGCAACGCCTTCCGCACGCCGGTCCTGATTCCCTATCCGCACGCGGATTCCTATACGATCGCTTTCCTGACAGGGGTTCCGGGCGGCGACGTGAAGAACCACCTGGTGGGCGACTACGTGAGCGTGTACGTGCCGACCACCCCGAACCCGACCTCGGGCTTCTTCCTGATGATGGAACGCAGCAAGGTCGTGGAATTGAACATGACGGTGGATGCGGCGCTGAAGCACATCGTCTCGATGGGCGTCGTCGCTCCCGAATAAGCCTCAACAAGATCAGCAGAACAAAAGGGCTGCCCGGCGTTTCGACGATACCGGCGGCGCAAACCGAACCAACCAACCTGGAACGAAAACTATGTCCACCATGCGTACTCATTACTGCGGCCTCGTCACCGAGGAACTGCTGGGCCAAACCGTCAGCCTGTGCGGCTGGGTGCACCGCCGCCGTGACCACGGCGGTGTGATCTTCATCGACCTGCGCGACCGCGAAGGCCTGGTGCAGGTGGTCTGCCACCCGGACAACGCCGAGGTGTTCAAGGCCGCCGAGCACGTGCGCAACGAGTTCTGCCTGCGCATCACCGGCACCGTCGTCAACCGCCTGGAAGGCACGGCCAATGCCAACCTGAAGTCGGGCAAGATCGAGATCAACACCACCGCCCTGGAAGTGCTGAACGCCTCGGTGCCGGTGCCGTTCCAGCTGGACGACGACAACCTGTCGGAAACCACCCGCCTGACCCACCGCGTGCTCGACCTGCGCCGCCAGCAGATGCAGCACAACCTGCGCCTGCGCTACAAGGTCTCGATGGAAGTGCGCAAGTACCTGGACAACCTGGGCTTCATCGACATCGAAACCCCGATGCTGACCAAGTCGACCCCGGAAGGCGCGCGCGACTACCTGGTGCCTTCGCGCGTCAACGCCGGCAACTTCTTCGCGCTGCCGCAGTCGCCGCAGCTGTTCAAGCAGCTGCTGATGGTGGCCAACTTCGACCGCTACTACCAGATCACCAAGTGCTTCCGCGACGAAGACCTGCGCGCCGACCGCCAGCCGGAATTCACCCAGATCGACTGCGAAACCTCGTTCCTGACCGAGCAGGAAATCCGTGACCTGTTCGAGGACATGATGCGCGTCGTGTTCAAGAACGCGGCCGGCGTCGACCTGCCGAACCCGTTCCCGGTGATGGACTTCGCCGATGCGATGGGCAAGTACGGTTCGGACAAGCCGGACATGCGCGTCAAGCTGGAGTTCACCGAACTGACCGAGCTGATGAAGTCGGTCGAGTTCAAGGTCTTCAACAGCGCCGCGAACATGGCGGGCGGCCGCGTGGTCGGCATGCGCGTGCCGCAGGGCGCGTCGATGCCGCGTTCGGAAATCGATGCGTACACCCAGTTCGTGGCGATCTACGGCGCCAAGGGCCTGGCCTACATCAAGGTCAACGAGAAGGCCAAGGGCCGCGAAGGCCTGCAGTCGCCGATCGTCAAGAACATCTCGGACGAGGTGCTCACCCAGATCCTGGAACTGACGGGCGCCCAGGACGGCGACCTGATCTTCTTCGGCGCCGACAAGGCCAAGGTCGTCAACGACGCCATCGGCGCGCTGCGCGTGAAGATCGGCCACTCGGAATTCGGCAAGAAGGCCGGCCTGTTCGACGACGTCTGGGCCCCGCTGTGGGTGATCGACTTCCCGATGTTCGAGTACGACGAAGAGGGCGACCGCTGGAACGCGACCCACCACCCGTTCACCGCGCCGAAGGACGGCCATGAGGACATGCTCGAGACCAACCCGGGCGCCTGCATCGCCAAGGCCTACGACATGGTCTTGAACGGCTGGGAACTGGGCGGCGGCTCGATCCGTATCCACCGCGAGGAAGTGCAGAGCAAGGTGTTCCGCGCCCTCAAGATCGATGCGGAAGAAGCCCAGCTCAAGTTCGGCTTCCTGCTCGACGCGCTGCAGTACGGCGCGCCGCCGCACGGCGGCCTGGCCTTCGGCCTGGATCGCCTGATCACCCTGATGACCGGCTCCGAGTCGATCCGCGACGTGATCGCCTTCCCGAAGACCCAGCGCGCCCAGTGCCTGCTGACCAATGCGCCGTCGGAAGTCGACGAGAAGCAGCTCAAAGAGCTGCATATCCGCCTGCGCAACGAGCCGAAGGTCGCCTGACGCGCCAACGGATACGCGGCGGGACACCGCCGCGTATCCGTAGGGTGGACGGCTTTGCCGTCCACGCGTTCAACACGCGCCTGCATGGCCGCATTGCCCGCCCATGAAACCCCACAAGATCCCCGAATCGGTCCTGATCGTCATCCACACGTCCGCCATGGACGTGCTGCTGCTCGAACGCGCCGACCGTCCGGGTTTCTGGCAATCGGTGACGGGCTCGCTCGACACGCTTGATGAGCCGCTCCCGGCCACCGCCGCGCGCGAGCTGTTCGAGGAAACCGGCATCGTGGCCGACGGCGAGGCCATCCGCCTGGTCGACTGGCAGCTGTCCAACGTCTACGAGATCTACCCGGTCTGGCGGCACCGCTATGCGCCGGGCGTCACCCACAACACCGAGCACGTGTTCTCGGTCTGCGTTCCGCGCACCATTCCGGTCATCCTGAGTCCGCGCGAACACCTGCGCTACACCTGGCTGCCTTACCGCGAGGCCGCGGACAAATGTTTCTCTTCCTCTAATGCGGAAGCGATCCTGCACTTGCCCCGCTTCATTGTGCAATAACCTTTTGTCACAAATTGCCCCCACGCAGTGGGCTATTCCTGATTATTCTGTCAACGTACAGTACTGACTTCCCAAACGGAAACGAAAGTTTTCGATAAAAGAACGCTGGTTCGCTAAATTTTTTCTTCTGTGCGTTCACGCTCGTATGGCGCACTTTTGACCTCCTAAAAATCACAATTTTCACTCTAGAGGTGCATCGAACGCACCGGTTTCTGGCGTTTTAGTGACCAAAGGAAATTTGTTGTTTTTGGATATGCACCATAGATTAATCGTTTGACATACCCAAACCGGTAGAATATCGTCAACTCCTCGCCGAAAGGTGACAATTCGTTACAAATCTCTTGTCGAAAGAACTAGGAGGAACAATGGACAACTTCAAACTCGAGTGCGAGGAAAAGGTGAAGGAAATCAGCACCGGCGACGGCTGCATCTATGTCGACCTGCTGTGTGGCCTGCGCCTGATGGGTCCGCTGCTTTCCGCGGACGAGATCTCCGCTGCTAAACGCGTTCCCAAGCGCAGGATGATGGTGACCGGCCACGAAGCGCTCGTGGAGCAGGCACTCGCCTTTGGTTGAACCCTGAAAGAGCCTGCCGGCGCGGTACCCGCGCGCCGACAGGACCGCTGCACGATTGGGCCTGGTTGCGGAAAACCTGCTTCCGATCCGGGTAGAATGTTCCCATGAAAATTCGTGTAGCCACCTACAATATTCATAAAGGCGTGACATCCTTGCGCGCCACCCCTCGCGTGATCGCACTCAAGAAGGCGATCGCCGAATTCCACGCCGATATCGTCTTCCTGCAGGAGGTGCAGGGCCGGCACGACCGGTACCAGGCACGCTTCGGCATGGAAGAACGTGGCCACCGCCACTGGCCTGAAACCGCCCAGTACGAGTTCTTCAAGGGCGAGGCGCATCACAGCGCCTATGGAATGAACGCCGTGTACGACCACGGCCACCACGGCAATGCGCTGCTGTCGGCCTTCCCGATCGAGAATTCGCATAACCACGACGTCTCCGATCACGCCTACGAGCAGCGCGGCATCCTGCATTGCGTGCTGGAGACCCCGGCCGGCAAGGTGCATTGCTATGTGGTGCACCTGGGCCTGTTCGAGGGCAGCCGCGGGCGCCAGACGGCCGCGCTGATCGAGGCCGTCAATTCCTCGTCGGAGGGCGGTCCAGTGATCATCGCCGGCGACTTCAACGACTGGCGCAACACCCTCAGCGACCGCCTGCGCAATGCGCTCGGCGTGGCCGAGGTGTTCGACGAGCTCGGCCCGGTGTCGCCGCTGGGCGACATGGTGCGCAGCTGGGCCGGACGCCAGCCGCGCCTGGCGCCGGCGCGCACCTTCCCGGCCGCGCTGCCCTGGTTCCGCCTCGACCGGATCTATGTGCGCGGCTTCGCGGTGGACAACGCGCAGGTGATGCACGGCCCGCTGTGGGCCAAGCTGTCCGACCACGCGCCGATCGTGGCGGAACTCCAGCTCGCTTAGCAGGGCCATGCGTTCCCTTACCTATGTTGACAACAACGACGTCACCCTGCTCGAAAGCGGCACCGCTTATTTCCCGGCGCTGATCGCGGCCCTCGACGCCGCCCGCGGCGACATCCTGTTCGAAACCTATATCTTTGCCGAAGACGACACCGGCCGCGCCGTGCGCAACGCCCTGATCCGCGCCGCGCTGCGCGGGGTGAAGGTGAGGGTGCTGGTGGACTGGATCGGCACCGAGCACCGTCCCGCCTCGCGCCTGGGCGCCTTGTTCGCCGATGCGGGGGTGCAGTACCGCGTGTTCAATCCCTGGTGCCGGCGCGGCATCGCGCGCTCGCACCGCAAGATCGTGGTGGTCGACCGCGAGACCGCATTCGTGGGCGGCATCAACGTCAACGACGACTGGATCTGCGACCACCTCAAGGGCAAGCGCCTGCCGGCGCCGCGCTGGGATTTCTCGGTGCGGGTGCGCGGGCCGCTGGTGGCCCAGATCCACCGCGAGGCCCAGGCCCAGTGGATGCGGGTGGGCCAACTCAAGCTCAAGAACCGCATCGACCTGTTCCGCGAGATGCGCAGGCAGCCGCCGCAATCCTGCGAGCGGCCGGCGCGCGCCGCCTTCGTGGTGCGCGACAACCTTCGCAACCGCAGTACCATCCAGCGCGCCTACCTGCAGGCCCTGGGCCGCGCACGCCGCAGTGTACTGCTGGCCACCCCGTACTTCGCGCCCGGGCGCAAGTTCCGCAAGGCCCTGGCGCATGCGGCGCAGCGCGGGGTGGATGTGACGCTTTTGATCGGGGTGGGGGAGTTTCCGATCCAGGATGCGGTGGCGCATTCGTTTTATCCGAAGCTGCTGGGCGCCGGGGTCAAGGTGGTCGAGTACCGCAAGACCCAGTTGCATGCCAAAGTGGCGGTGGTGGACGACGACTGGGCCACGGTCGGGTCCAGCAATTGCGACGGGCTCTCGCTCTTCGTCAACCAGGAAGCCAACGTGGTGGTGAGCGACCCGGTGTTCGCCGCCGCCATGCGCGAGCACATCGAGCGCGGCATCGCCGACGGCACGCCGGTCTGTCCCGAGGAGTTCGCGCACATCGGCTGGTTCCGGCGTGCGAGCTATGGATTCGCCTATATGCTGTATAAACTGGCGATGCGGGTCTTCGCGATCGGCTATGCATGAATGAACGGAAGAATGATGGAAGACACGAACGTACGACTCGACAAATGGCTGTGGGCGGCGCGCTTCTTCAAGACGCGCTCGATGGCCACCGACGCCATCGACCGCGGCCGGGTGCGCATCGGCGGCGAGCCGGTCAAGCCTTCGCGCACGGTGAAGGTGAACGACAAGATCCTGGTCGACAACGGCTCGGACCGCTGGGAAGTGATCGTGGCCGCGATCTCCGGCTCGCGCGGACCGGCGCCGGTGGCGCGCACCCTGTACTTCGAAACCGACGAAAGCATCGCGCGGCGCGAGAACGACAAGGAGGCGCGCAGGCTGTATCCGGAGCCGAGTCTGGATATCAAGGGCAGGCCGACCAAGCGGGATCGCAGGGCGCTGGTGAAGGCGGGTGGGGATGGCAGCTGAGCTGGCGCTCGGCTCTTATTTCAGTTAGCCGAAAAACCGTCATACGCGCCACTGGCGCCTATGACTCACCGCGAAGGCGGGAACCCAAGTTCGTATCGCTGTCATGAACTCATGCATTAGCTCGAAGCACGCAAACTTGGGTCCCCGCCTTCGCGGGGATGACGTCTATGAGGCGCGGGCCGTCTCAAGCGCTTTTAATGCACATACGTGCTAATTCCCACCCCAAACGCCCAAAAAAGCGTTATCTTTATCCCTAAAATAACTATCCTCTGCCCCCGACGCCGTCAGGCCGGCAGGCCAGCCTCGACGGCGTGTCCAAAAACGTCGGCAGTTGTTTTGCATCAATAGAATTTCGCCTCTAAGTTCCCGTTTGACATTCCTCGTCTGATAGATAATAGTACGAGCGTTCGGATTTTTTTCGATGCAGAGGCCACTATCAGTACTTCATCCAAATTCATGCGCAAAGGCGAGCAGACACGGGCAGCGATCCTGGACGTGGCGCTCGAGCTCGCCAGCCGCAACGGCCTCGAAGGCCTGACCATCGGCCTGCTGGCCGACCGGATGAGCATGAGCAAATCCGGCGTGTTCGCCCACTTCGGTTCGCGCGAAGACCTGCAGCTGGAAGTGGTGAAGCTCTACCACCACCGCTTCGAGCAGGAAGTCTTCTACCCGAGTATCAAGGAGCCGCGCGGCCTGCCGCGCCTGGTGGCCATGTTCTCGCGCTGGATCAAGCGGGTGTCGGTGGAAATCGCCTCGGGCTGCATCTATATCAGCGGCGCCGTCGAGTATGACGACCGCCCGGGCCCGATCCGCGACGAGCTGGTGTCGATGGTGATGGCCTGGCAGAACGCGCTGCTGCGCTGCGTGAGGCAGTCCATCGAGGTAGGCCACCTGCGCTTCGACACCGACGCCGAGCAGCTGGTGTACGAAATGTACGGCATGATTCTGGCCCTGCACCACGACGCCCGCTTCCTGCGTGCGCCCGGCGCCGTCGAACGCGCCAAGGCGGGCTTCGACCGGCTGATCGACAATTACCGCAATCCCAACCAACAACCAGGCATCCAGGCGGCGTAACCCGCCGCCCGTCCAACATCTTTACCTTCGTCAGGAGAAAACCATGGGTCAGTACGTCGCGCCAATTCGGGATATGCAGTTCGTTCTGCACGAATTCCTCAACGTCACCGACGAATTCAAGAACCTTCCCGCCTACCAGGAGATCGATGCCGACATCATCAACCAGGTGCTGGAAGAAGGCGCGAAATTCACGCAGGAAGTGCTGTTCCCGCTGAACCACTCCGGCGACCGCGAAGGCTGCCACTACGATGCGGCCACCAAGACCGTGACCACCCCGAAGGGCTTCAAGGAAGCGTACAAGCAGTACGTCGAAGGCGGCTGGGCGGCGCTGGCCTGCGATCCGGAATACGGCGGCCAGGGCTTGCCGGTCACCCTGAACAACTCGTTCTACGAGATGCTGAATTCGGCCAACCAGGCCTGGACCATGTACCCGGGCCTGTCGCACGGCGCCTACGAGTGCCTGAAGGAACACGGCACCGACGAGCAGAAGAAGTTCTACCTGCCGAAGCTGGTCTCGGGCGAGTGGACCGGCACCATGTGCCTGACCGAAGCCCACTGCGGCACCGACCTGGGCCTGCTGCGCACCAAGGCCGAGCCGCAGGGCGACAACACCTACAAGATCACCGGCTCCAAGATCTTCATCTCGGCCGGCGAACATGACGTGTCGGAAAACATCGTCCACCTGGTGCTGGCACGCCTGCCGGACGCGCCGGAAGGCTCGAAGGGCATCTCCCTGTTCCTGGTGCCGAAGTTCCTGCCGAACGCCGACGGTTCGCTGGGCGCGCGCAACGGCATCTTCTGCGGCGCGATCGAAGAAAAGATGGGCATTCACGGCAACTCGACCTGCCAGATGAACCTGGACGGCGCGGTCGGCACCCTGATCGGCCAGCCGCACAAGGGCCTGCAGGCGATGTTCGTGTTCATGAACGCCGCCCGCCTGGGCGTCGGCATGCAGTCGCTGGGCCTGACCGAAGTCGCCTACCAGAACGCCCTGGCCTACGCCAAGGACCGCATCCAGATGCGCAGCCTGTCGGGCCCGAAGGCCCCGGACAAGCCGGCCGACCCGATCATCGTGCACCCGGACGTGCGCCGCATGCTGCTGACCGCCAAGGCCTACGCCGAAGGCGCGCGTGCCTTCTCGTCCTACATGGCGCTGCAGATCGACCGCGAGCTGAACCACCCGGACGAGGAAGTGCGCAAGGAAGCCGCCGACGAAGTCGCGCTGCTGACCCCGGTCATCAAGGCATTCATCACCGACAACGGCTGGATCGCCACCTCGGAAGCGATGCAGGTGTACGGCGGCCACGGCTACATCAGCGAGTGGGGCATGGAGCAGTACGTGCGCGACGCCCGCATCAACATGATCTACGAAGGCACCAATACCGTGCAGTCGCTCGACCTGCTGGGCCGTAAGATCCTGATGGACAACGGCGCCAAGCTGCGCAAGTTCGGCGAGAAGATCAAGGCCTTCGTGGAAGAGAACGGCCTGGACGAATCGCTGTCCGAGTTCATCACCCCGCTGGGCGAACTGGGCGACAAGGTCCAGAAGCTGACCATGGAAATCGGCATGAAGGCCTTCCAGAACCCGGACGAAGTGGGCGCCGCCGCCGTGCCTTACCTGCGCGTCGTGGGCCACCTGGTGTTCAGCTACTTCTTCGCGCAGATGGCGAAGATCGCGCTGGCCAAGAAGGATTCGGGCGACAAGTTCTACGAAGCCAAGCTGCACACCGCGCGCTTCTACTTCGCCCGCCTGTATCCGGAAACCGCGATGCTGATCCGCCAGGCGCGTTCGGGCTCGGCGAACCTGCTGGCCATGGACGCAGACCTGTTCTAAGCCTCATCACGCAAATACACCGTCGTTCCGGCGGAGGCCGGAACCCAAGTTTCGCGGCTCACCAACGAACTTAGGTTCCGGCCTTCGCCCGGACGACGGGCTAACTCTTAGGAATAAAGAATGTCCAATTTCATCGTCAAGAAAGTCGCCGTGCTGGGCGCCGGCGTGATGGGCGCGCAGATCGCTGCGCACTGCGTGAACGCCAAGGTCCCGGTCGTGCTGTTCGACCTGCCGGCCAAGGAAGGCCCGAAGAACGGCATCGTCCTGCGCGCCATCGACAACCTCAAGAAGCTGTCGCCGGCCCCGCTGGGCAACAAGGACGACGCGGCCCTGATCGAAGTCGCCAACTACGAGGACAACCTCGACGTGCTGGCGGGCTGCGACCTGATCATCGAAGCCATCGCCGAGCGCATGGACTGGAAGCACGACCTGTACAAGAAGGTCGCTCCGCACATCGGCGCCAACGCCATCTTCGCCTCGAACACCTCGGGCCTGTCGATCAACAAGCTGGCCGAAGGCTTCGGCGACGAGCTGAAGGCGCGCTTCTGCGGCGTGCACTTCTTCAACCCGCCGCGCTACATGCACCTGGTGGAACTGATCCCGACCGCCGCCACCAAGCCTGAAATCCTCGACCAGCTCGAGACCTTCCTGACCTCGACCCTGGGCAAGGGCGTGGTGCGTGCAAAAGACACGCCGAACTTCATCGCCAACCGTGTCGGCATCTTCGGCATGCTGGCCACCATCCACGAAGCCGAGAAGTTCGGCCTCTCCGTGGACGTGGTCGACGACCTGACCGGCGCCAAGCTGGGCCGCGCCAAATCCGGCACCTTCCGCACCGCCGACGTCGTGGGCCTGGACACCATGGGCCACGTGATCAAGACCATGCAGGACAACCTGCAGGACGACCCGTTCTTCAGCGTCTACAAGACTCCCGACGTGCTGGCCAAGCTGATCGAGAAGGGCGCCCTGGGCCAGAAGAGCGGCGGCGGCTTCTACAAGAAGGTCGGCAAGGAGATCCAGCGCCTGGACTTCGCCACCGGCGAATACGTGCCTGGTGGCGCCAAGGCCGCCGACATCGTCGCCCGCATCCTGAAGGAAAAGGACCCGGTCAAGAAATTCAAGGCCATGCGTGAATCGACCAACCCGCAGGCGCAGTTCCTGTGGGCGATCTTCCGCGACGCCTTCCACTACATCGCCATCCACCTCGACAGCATCGCCGACAACGCGCGCGACGTCGACTTCGCGATGCGCTGGGGCTTCGGCTGGAGCGTCGGTCCGTTCGAGACCTGGCAAGCGGCCGGCTGGACCCAGATCGCACAGTGGGTCAAGGAAGACATCGAGTCCGGCAAGGCGCTGACCGACGCACCCCTGCCTGCATGGGTGTTCGAAGGCCAGGTCGCCGAGAAGGGCGTGCACACCGCCGAAGGTTCGTACTCGGCTTCGAAGAACGCCTATGTGCCGGTGTCCGATCTGCCGGTGTATCAGCGCCAGCAGTTCCGCGCCCCGGTCCTGGGTTCGACCACGGCCGATCCGAAGACCTTTGGTACCACCGTGTTCGAGGACGAGTCGGTGCGCCTGTGGCACGCCGGCGACGAGGTGCTGGTCATCTCGCTCAAGACCAAGATGCACGTCATCGGCGAAGGCGTGGTGAAGGGCCTGCAGCGCGGCATGGAGGAAGCGGAGAAGGGCTACAAGGGCCTGGTGATCTGGAATACCGACGCGGCCGAAGGCGGCGCCTTCTCGGCCGGCGCCGACCTGCAGTCGGCCATGCCGGCCTTCATGATGGGCGGCGCCAAGGCGATGGACCCGATGGTCCGCGACCTGCAGAACGTCTTCATGCAGATGAAGTACTCGAACATCCCGGTGGTCGCCGCTGTCGCGGGCCTGGCGCTGGGCGGCGGCTGCGAGATGATGCTGCACGCGTCGAAGCGCGTGGCCTCGATCGAATCCTACATCGGCCTGGTGGAAGTGGGCGTGGGCCTGGTCCCGGCCGGCGGCGGCCTGAAGGAAGCGGCAGTACGCGCCTTCACCGAAGCCAAGGGTAACGACATCCTGCAATTCCTGAAGACCGGCTTCACCAACGCGGCCACCGCGCAGGTGTCGAAGTCGGCCCTGGAAGCGAAGGCCATGGGCTACCTGAAGGAAGACGACGTCATCGTCTTCAACCCGTACGAACTGCTGCACGTGGCGAAAGTCACCGCGCGCTCGATGTTCGACGCCGGCTACCGCGCTCCGGCGCGCCGCCCGATCACTGTCACCGGCCGCTACGGCTGGGCGACGATCCGCGGCCAGCTGGTCAACATGCGCGACGGCGGCTTCATCTCGGCCCACGACTTCAAGCTGGGCGACATGATCGCCGAGATCGTGAGCGGCGGCGACATCGACCAGGGCAGCGTGGTGTCCGAGCAGTGGCTGCTCGACATGGAGCGCAAGGCCTTCATCGAGCTGCTGGGCAACCCGAAAACCCAGGAACGCATCATGGGCATGATGCAGACCGGCAAACCGGTTCGTAACTAAGCCGCGGACAAACAGGACGACCAATCATGAGCAAACAACTTCAAGACGCATACATCGTCGCAGCGACCCGCACCCCGATCGGCAAGGCGCCCCGCGGCTTCTTCAACAAGACCCGCCCGGACGACCTGCTGGTGCACGCGATCCGCGGCGCCATGGCCGCCGTGCCGAACCTGGACCCGGCCCTGATCGTCGACGCCATCGTCGGCTGCTCGTTCCCGGAAGCGGAGCAGGGCTTCAACGTGGCGCGTAACGCGGTGGTGCTGGCAGGCCTGCCGAACACCGTCGGCGGCGTGACCGTCAACCGCTACTGCGCCTCGGGCATCACCGCCCTGGCCATGGCGGCCGACCGCATCCGCGTCGGCGAAGCCGACGTGATGATCGCCGGCGGCGTCGAATCGATGTCGATGGTCCCGATGATGGGCCACCACCCCTCCATTAATATGGAGACGTTCAGGGACGAGAACGTGGGCCTGGCCTATGGCATGGGCCTGACCGCCGAGAAGGTGGCCGAGCAGTGGAAGGTGTCGCGCGAAGACCAGGACGCCTTCGGCCTGGAATCGCACCGCCGCGCCATCGCAGCCCAGCAGGCCGGCCTGTTCAAGGACGAGATCACCCCGGTCGAGATCGTGACCCGCACCCCTGACCTGGCCACCGGCGAGATCAAGCTCAAGCGCCGCACCGTGGACCTGGACGAAGGCCCGCGCGCCGACGCCAGCCCGGAAGGCATGGCCAAGCTCAAGCCCGTGTTCGCCGCCAAGGGTTCCGTCACCGCCGCGACCTCGTCGCAGATGTCGGACGGCGCCGGTGCGCTGATCGTCGTCAGCGAGAAGATCCTGCGCGAGCACAACCTGACTCCGCTGGCCAAGTTCTCCTCGTTCGCCGTGCGCGGCGTGCCGCCGGAGATCATGGGCATCGGTCCGAAGGTCGCGATTCCGGCAGCGCTGGCCGCCGCCGGCATCACCCAGGACCAGCTGGACTGGATCGAGCTGAACGAAGCCTTCGCCGCCCAGGCGCTGGCCGTGATCCGCGACCTGAACCTGGACACCAGCAAGGTCAACCCGATGGGCGGCGCGATCGCCCTGGGCCACCCGCTGGGCGCGACCGGCGCCATCCGCGCCGCGACCGTCGTGCACGCACTGCGCCGCAATAACCTGAAGTACGGCATGGTGACGATGTGCGTCGGCGCCGGCATGGGCGCGGCTGGTATCATCGAGCGCGTTTAATTATCGATAGAGGCCGCACCAGCGTGTGCGTTGATGCGGCCGTCAACTATCACCGCGTGGGCGGGAAACCGCCCACCCTACAAATCATCGGTAGGGTGGGCGGGTTTCCCGCCCACGCGTTCATATAGAAACCGCTGACGGAACGTAGGGTGGGCGGGGCATTTCAGGCCAGTGGCCTGAAATGCGCCCACGCGTTCATCGAGCTTAAGAAGAATTGGAGACCCTGAAAACATGGACATGCTGATCAACAAGGCCGACGGCCTCTTGACCATCGAATTCAACCGCCTCGAGCGCAAGAACGCCATCACCGGCGCGATGTACCAGGCCATGGCCGACGCCCTGGTCGAGGCCGAGGGCGACACCGCGGTGCGCGCCATCCTCATCGCCGGCAAGCCGGAAATCTTCACCGCCGGTAACGACCTGGACGATTTCATGAAGAACTCGGCGCCGGTCCCCGGCGTGCCGGCCGAAAGCCGCCCGGTGTTCCAGTTCATGCGCGCGCTGTCCGGCTCGACCAAGCCGGTGGTGGCGGCCGTCGCCGGCGCCGCGATCGGCATCGGCACCACCCTGCTGATGCACTGCGACCTGGTGTACGCCGCCGACAACGCCAAGTTCTCGATGCCGTTCTCGCAGCTGGGCCTGTGCCCGGAATTCGCCTCCTCGCTGCTGCTGACCCAGCTGGCCGGCTATCCGCGCGCGGCCGAGAAGCTGCTGCTGGGCGAAGCCTTCGGCGCCCAGGAAGCGCTGGAAATGGGCCTGGTCTCGCGCGTGCTGCCGGCCGCCGAACTGCGCGCCTTCGCCGAACAGCAGGCCGCCAAGCTGGTGGCCCTGCCGGCCGCATCGATCCGCACCACCAAGGCGCTGATGAAGCGTCCGCGCACGGAACCGATCAACGCCGCCATCGCGGCCGAGAACGAGCGCTTCGCCGCCATGCTGCTGGCGCCGGAAGCCCGCGAAGCCTTTACCGCCTTCTTCCAGAAGCGCAAGCCGGACTTCAGCCAGTTCGACTGAACGGCGGGGCGGGGAGACCCGCCTGTCGGATGGCATGACCGGTGGACAAGCCCTGCGCCGCCCGGATAGCGTGCCTGGGCAGGGCTATTACGCCTGCCCGGCTATAATCGTCGCGCCTCCATTCGCGCACAACGACGATGTCCAGATCCCGTGTACTACTTGGCTTCCTGCTTGCCCCCGGCGCACCCGGAGTGCTGGCCGGCGTGGTTGCGGGCGTGCTGGGCAGCGAGCTGGCCGGCCTGGCCTTCATGCTGGCCTTCCTTGCCTACATCGCGGCCATCGTGATCGGCCTGCCCGCCTGGCTGTACGCCCGCACGCGCGGCTTGGCTGCGCTGAAGCGCGCCGCCGTGCTGACGGCCAATATCGGGCTTGCCGCCTACGTCCTGGTCGCGGGCTTCGTCACCCTGATGAACGCCCTGGCCTCGCCGTTTTATGCGGTCATGAACTTCCTGGCCGCCTTGCTGTGGCTCCTGGTGCCCATGCTGTATGCCGCAGCGGTGGTCTGGCTGTTCTGGCGCATCGCCCTGCGCGGCGTGGCGGAGCCTTTCGCCCGCTGAAGCGGCGCATTCAGGGCGGGGAGCCGGGCGGCCTCGTTTCGGACAGCACACCGATCACCGCCCGGCTGCCGCGGTGGGGCAGGTCGGCAGGATTGGCCGCGCGGTAGGAAGCGACCGTGGCCGCCGCTTCCGGGGTGCCGATGGCCAGCAGGGCGCTCACGGCTTCCGCCGCCAGCAGCGGCTGGGTGCCTTGCTGCTCCAGCATCCCGGCCAGTTTCTCGATCCCCGTTTCGTTCTTCTGCCGTCCGGCCGCGCGCATCGCGCGGATCGCCACGTCGCTGTTCGTGTCGTTCAGCAGCAGGGGCACGGTTTCCTGGGCCTGCGGATGGTCCATCCACCCCAGCAGCGCGACGGCATTGTTGCGCACCTTGGAACGCAGGCCGGGGTAGGTGCCGAGCGCCGCTTCGCACACGACGGTCACCGCTTCGTTGCCCCAGGTCTGGATGGTCTGGCCCGCGGTGGGCGGGATCTCGATGGCGTTCAGGATCTTCAGCACGCGTACTTCGTTTTCGGTAGGCATGGCTGCTACTCCTCAGTTTTGCAGGTCCGGCGCCAGGCACTGGGCGACGGCGGTGGGTACGGCGGTCTGGAACAGCGCCGCGGTCGGCAGCGGCGTGGTCTTGCCGTCCTCGAGGTTGCTGGCGCCGATGCGCGCCGGGTCGACCTGGCCCGGGTGGATCGCCATGCCGTCCGAGCTGTTCCAGAAGGGATACATCAGGAAGGCGTTGTCGTCTTCGTCGTCGTCGCAGGCGCGGTTGAAGAAGGTGCCGGGGCCTTCGCCCGCGCCGTCGCACTGGTGCCGCAGGCAGAGGGCGTGGCCGATCTCGTGCGCCGCCACCTGTTGCCAGTCCACCGGCCCGAGCGGCCCGCCTTCGTCGCCCATGAAGATGGGACCGCCGCCGAAGTAGGCGTAGGCCGTCGAGATGTCGACATCGCGCACGAAGAAGAAGTTGAGCGCCCCCGCCACCCCGGGGGCGGCGGTGAACAGGGCCTGGTCGACGGCCGTGCTGGTGCCGGGCCAGACGTTGGCATTGGTGTCGGTGGTGGTGACGGTGGCCACCGGCTGCACCAGCCGGAACACGATGCGCGCCTGGCCCCAGGGGACGTTGACGGAATGCACCGCGCCTTCGGCGAACAGGTTGGTGATCTCCGCCGCCGAGCGCGTGGTGCCGACACCCGCCGTGGCGCCGACCACGCGGAAGGCCGCGCAGCGCACCACGATGGTGTCGCTGATGCGCGCCACCCGTTCGTCGCGGCTGCGCCCGCCGTCCGGGTTCTGCACCACGATACGGCGCACCCCGCGCAAGGCGCCGAGGAAGCCGCCGGGAATCTGGATATTGATCGCGGTGCGCGTCACGCCGACCACGGGCAAGGCGAAAGGCGTGGCCGGCGAGGTCGAGCGGTCTTCGGCGATCACCTGCAGGCCGGGACGGAAGGCCAGGCCGGTGAGCGTGACGTTCTGGTTCTCGACAAAGCGCGTGCCGGGTGCGATGGCGTCGAGCTTGGGCAGCACGCGCAGCATCGCGCGGTTGCTGCGCCGGCCGGTGACGCCAGGGGGGCGGATCACGACCGGGTGGTAGCCGCCTTCGGCATCTAGCGGAACGGTGAAGGAGGCTTGCGTGCTGCTGGTCACCGGCGCCAGGTTGACGCCGTCGAAGTAGACGCGGTCGATCGCCGGGTCGAAATGCATGCCGGTGATCTGCACCGTCTGCCCGGGCTCGGCGTCGTAGACGTCGAGCGTGAGGATGTGCGGGTTGTTGAAGGCCTGCTGCCATTGCTCGGGGGTGATGGGCAGGATCTGGATGGCGTCTTCCAGGATGGGCGGACCGGCATCCCCCTTGAAGCCCAGCGAGCCCGCCGCGCCGCCGGCGCCGTCCGCTCCGCGCCGCTCGGGCATCTCGTCGCACCAGGTCTCGCAGTCCGCGGTCCCGGCCGGACCACCGATGCCGCCGCCGCCGGGATTACCTTCGGCTCCGCCTTCGCCGCCTTCGCCCGGCTTGACGTCGATGGGAGGAGGGGCCGCCGCCATCACGGCAATGCCGGACGGGGTGGTGAGCACCGTGATGCGCCCACCCGCGCCGCCGCGCCCGCCCTTGCCGCCGCGGCCGCCGTCGCCGCCCTGGCCGCCCCTGCCGCCGAAGCCGACGTCGCGGCAGCAGCCGCCGAAGAAGGTGCCGTCGGCGCGCTCGCCCTGGGCGCCGTCGCCGCCGCGTCCGCCATCCTGGCCGCGCCCGCCGTCACCGCCTTTCTGGCCGTTCAGTTCGATGCGCGGCAAGTTGCCGGTGGCGTTGAGCAGGTACATGGTGACGGTCGGCCCGGCGCTCACCGCATCGGCCCCGCCGTTCTTGGACGGGTGGGGCGCGCCGTCGCCGTCGCCGCCGTCCTGCCCGGCCGCGCCGGCCGAGGTCCCGTTGCCGCCGCTGGGCGCGGGATTGGGCCAGTAGGCATGGGCGCCGGGCAGCGCCGGCAGTTCCCACGAAATGCGGGTGGCGCCGTCGTGCAGGATCGATCCGGCGATCACGACCAGTTCGCGCACCTCCTTGCCGATGATGACCTGCTGTCCGCGGATGTCCCAGGAGCCGGCCAGGATGACGGCGGTGTCGTGCAGGACGTCGTTGGGTTCGTAGTACAGGACGGTGTTGGACAGCAGCTCGGAGAACGCATAGTGCGTCAGCGGCGGAATAGTGGTGGGCGGCTGCACCACGGGCGCGACGTAGGCGCCGGTGCGCAGGATGCGCATCGGGTCGAGGCGGAAGCGCCCGAGGTCGTTGATGCTGCAGACGCCGGCGGCCGTCATGAAGCTGCGCGCGCGGTCGAGCCACATGTCGATGTTCTCGGGCGCCATGATGGCGTCCGGCACCGAGGCGCCCAGCCCCGGATTGCGCGCGGCCAGTCCGCGCAGGATACTTTCGATCTGTTCCTTGACCGTCGGGAACAGGTGGTGGAAGCCGTGCACCAGGCGGTCGGCGGGAAGCCGCGTGTGGACGATGCCGGTCAGGGCGCCGCCGGAGAGATTGGTCAGGCTGAGCTGGAACCGGCCGCCCGCGGCGATATCCTCGGGCCGTACCGACAGCGTGACCCGCTCGCTGCCGTTCACCTTGCGCCGCTCGGTGCCCTGGGGACCCTGGATCAGCAGTTCGCCCTGCTTGCCGGGCCCGAGGTCGACCATGAATTCGGCCTCGCCGGCGGAGCGCGGCGCGATATCGCGGGCATAGGTGGCGCCCTGGGCCAGGCGGATTTCGGCGCGGTCCTCGCCGGCGGTGCGGCGGGCGCCCAGTATGGTGCGTGCGGCGTTGACCGCTTCGCCGATCATCCTGCTGTGTACCGGCATCGGCCGCCGCCGCTGGACATGGTCCGATTCGCCCGTGTTATTGCGTTCATTGCGTTCATTGCGCTCATCGCGCTCATTGCGTTCATTGCGCGCCAGCAGGCGGTGGAACAGGTCTTCGGGCTCGGCCGCGGCCAGCTCCTCGAGCGAGTGGATGCCGATCTCGGGCAGGATGCGCGCCACGCCCGCATAGGGCAGGGGCAGGCCGTCGAAGCGCCAGTCGGGCGGGTCGGGGTCGACGATGGGCCCCGGGGCGAACGCCAGCACGGGTATGTCGAGCACGTCGAACAGGTCGGCGACATCGTTCACGTCGCTGTCGTAGCAGGAGCGGGCGTCGTCGGCGATCAGGTCCCAATGGATGGCGCCGTGGGGAACCAGATCGAGCTCGACGAAGCCCTTGCTGACCTTCGCCTTGGTGTCGACCACCAGCTTCCCGGTGCGCAAATCGGTGCCGCGCACCCGCAGCTCGCGCGCCCGCGTTCCGCGCACGCCGAACCTGACCGTGGAGCGGCCCCTCAGTGCGGAACCGTCGAGCCGGGCGGCCGCGCGCGTGACGTCGCCTTCGCGCACGGCCAGCCGCATGACCCCGCGGCCGTCGCCGGACGAAGCCGCCCTGAGCTCATACTCGCCGGCCGGCAGGCCGCCGCGGCGGAAACGCCGGGTGACGGGATCGATCGGGACCTGGAGATTGCCGTCCGGTCCCGCGAGCAGGACGGAACCGGTCTTCACCTGCCTGCCTTCCGGATCTTCGAGCCGGATGTCGACCGCGCCCTGGCCGGCCCCGAAGGCCAGCCGCGGGAGGTCTTTCAAGCCCGCGTGCAGCTGCTCGACCAGGCGCGGCGACACCTCGCGCGTGGGCACGACGGCGCGCACCGGCACCTGGCCCGGCGGCGCGATGGTGATCTCGCTCAGCGCCTCGGGTGGATCGTACATCTGCGCCCGCGCCATTGCCTGGGGCGTATGCAGTGGGCGCACGTAGCGTTTGCCCGGCTTGCCCGGTCCGGGAGGGCGGCCGGCGCCGCCGCCCGGCCCGCCGTTGCCACCCCCGCCCCCGTGTCCGTCCCCGTGTCCGTCCCCATCGTCGCACCCGCATCCGCGTTTGTCCGAATCCTCAGCCATGGTTCTCTCCCGAAGATACTGCCTTCCAAACCACTGCATACGTCCTGCTTACCAGGTAGTGGAGTGACTCCCTCGGCTGGAAGTTGCGATTGGGGCGGCATGGCGCTTGAACTAGCGCAAAGGACCAAGCCTCCGCCCGGGACCGCGGCCGTGGGAGAAGCGGGCCCGGCAGTCCAGTGTAGTACACTGGCCAGGCATTTCAATCCGCGTTTTTCAATTGATGTTCGCCATGCCGACACCACCCCCCGCACCCGCCGCGGCGCGGTCCGCGCCGCCGGCCACGGTGATGCAGATCCTGTTCTCCGTCGCCTTCGTGCACCTGCTGAACGACTGCGTGCAGGCCGTGCTGCCCGCCATCTATCCGCTGCTCAAGGAGGATTTCGCACTCAGCTTCACGCAGATCGGCCTGATCACGCTGACCTTCCAGTGCACCGCATCGCTGCTGCAGCCCTGGATCGGCCTGTACACCGACAAGCGGCCGATCCCTTTCCTGCTGCCGCTCGGCATGTGCGTGACCCTGGGCGGCGTGGCGCTGCTGGCCGCGGCGGGCAGCTACGGCTTGCTGCTGCTGGCGGCGGGCATGATCGGCGTCGGCTCCTCGACCTTCCATCCCGAGGCCTCGCGCGTTGCGCGGCTGGCGTCGGGCGGGCGTTTCGGTTTTGCGCAGTCGCTGTTCCAGGTCGGCGGCAATCTCGGTTCCGCCTTCGGCCCGCTGCTGGCCGCCGCCATCATCATCGGGCGCGGGCAGGGGAAGATCGCCTGGCTGATGCTGCTCGTGCTGCTGGCCGTGGCGGTGCTGGTGTTCGTCAGCCGCTGGTATGCGGGCCACCTGCGCAGCGCGACGCGCAAGATCGCCGTCCATGCCGGCCCCGGGATGTCGCGCGGGCGCGTGCTGTGGGCGCTGGCGGTGCTGGCCATGCTGGTGTTCTCGAAATACATCTACATGTCCAGCCTATCGAGCTACTACACCTTCTTTCTGATCGAGAAGTTTCATGTCACGGTCGAGTCGGCGCAGATGTACCTGTTCCTGTTTCTCGCGGCGGTGGCCGCCGGCACCTTCGCGGGCGGTCCGATCGGAGACCGCATCGGCCGCAAGCGCGTGATCTGGTTCTCGATCCTGGGCGCGGCGCCGTTCGCACTGGCGCTGCCGTACGCGGACCTGTTCTGGACCGCCGTCCTGTCGGTGATCATCGGCTTGGTCATGTCCTCCGCCTTCTCGGCCATCGTCGTGTTCGCGCAGGAACTGGTGCCGGACAAGGTGGGCATGATCGCCGGCCTGTTCTTCGGCCTGATGTTCGGCATCAGCGGCATCGGCGCGGCGGCCATGGGCGCGATCGCCGACAGCGCGGGCATCGAACAGGTCTACCGCTTTGCGTCCTTCCTGCCGCTGCTGGGCATCCTGGCGGTGCTGTTGCCGCGCATGGACGCGGCCCGGCGCTGACGCCGTTCTCGCAAGGAGCATGCCATGGCCTACCAGTCCACACTCGCATTCTCCACATCGGGACGCGGCACGCGCGACATCACGGACGCCGTGGCCCGGGTCGTCCAGCAGTCGGGCGTGCAAACGGGGATCGCGCACGTCTTCGTCCAGCACACCAGCTGCTCGCTGACGATCACCGAGAACGCCGATCCCGACGTGCGGCGCGACCTGGAAACCATCATCGCGCGCCTCGCCCCCGACGGCGACCGTGCCTACCGCCACGACGCCGAGGGCCCGGACGACATGGCCGCGCACGCGCGCACCATGCTCACCGACACCGCCCTGACGGTGCCCATCGGCGGCGGACGCCTGCTGCTCGGCACCTGGCAGGGCATCTACCTGTGGGAGCACCGGACCGCGCCGCACCGGCGCCAGGTCGTCGTCACCGTCATCGGCTGATCCACCAGCCCGTCACCAGGAGAACCGCATGCGCATCACCGCCCTGATCGACAACTCTCCCGCGGCGCACCGCGCCGCCGTCGCCACCGATAGCGCGCAACAGGTGCTGGACGTGCCCGGCAAGCCGGGCGGCGGCTCCGCCGTGAACGGCGGCGAATTCCTGATGCTGGCGCTGGCCACCTGCTACTGCAACGACCTGTATCGCGAAGCGCGCGGCCTCGGCATCGCGCTCGATGGCGTGCAGGTCGAGGCGAGCGCGGATTTCCCCGGCGTCGGCCTGGCCGCCACCAACATCCGCTACCGCGCCACCGTGCAGTCGCCTGCCGCGCCGGAGGATATCGCCCGGCTGCTCGCGCACACCGATGCGGTCGCCGAAGTCCATAACACCCTCCGCGCCGGATGCGCAGTCACGCTGGATGACTGACCTATAATGGTCCGGCCCATACTCATCCAGCCGAGCCGACATGTCCGCCATTGCGATCCGCCCCGCCACGATAGACGACGCCGAGGCCATCTGCGCCATCTACAACCCCTACATCGCCGCCACCACGATCAGTTTCGAGGAGCAGCCGGTGACGGCGGACGAGATGGCGCAGCGCGTCGCGGACGTCCATGCCGCCGGGCTGCCATGGCTGCTAGCCATGGACGGCGAGCGCCTGCTGGGCTATGCCTACGCCACCAGGTGGCGCGCGCGTCCGGCCTACCGGACCTCGGTGGAGAGCACGGTCTACCTCGACCGCGACGCCTGCGGGCGCGGCGTGGGCGGCTTGCTGTACCGCGCCCTGCTCGAGGAATTGCACACGCGCGAGGTACACATGGTGATCGGCGGGATCGCCCAGCCGAACGAGCGCAGCGTGGCGCTGCACGAGAAGCTGGGGTTCCGGAAGGTGGCCCACTTCAGCGAAGTGGGACGCAAGTTCGGACGCTGGGTCGACGTCGGCTACTGGGAGCTGAAGCTGCGGGAGTGATGGCGATGGCTAGAGCGCGCCGATCATGGCCTTGAGGCGGGCCAGGCGCGCCGGGTTGACGCAGTAGCACACGCGCTGCACGTCGGACGATCCTTCGATCAGGCCGGTCTCCTTGAGGATGGAGACGTGCTTCGAGATGGTCGACGGCGCCAGCGGCAGCACGTCGGCCAGGCTGCCGAAATAGCAGTCGCCGTGGGCGATCAGGTGCCGCAGCAGCTGGAGCCGGGCGGGGTGGCCGATCGCCTTGCACAGGGCCGCGAGGTCCTCGGCGTCGATCGCGGCGGACGGCGAGTCCGCCGTCTGGGGGCCGCAGCAGGAACTGGTCATGGATGTTTCCGGTCTGGTGATGTGCGTGCAGGATAGGAAGCGGGACGCGCCGCGTCAAGCGCCGCCGCCGGCGCGCGGATCGCCGACAGGTAGAGCAGCAGCGAGGCAAGCGCGCAACCGGTCAGCACCAGCGGCAGCATCAGGGGCCCCGCGGCGCCGCTCAGCAGCGCGGCCCCTGCCAGCGGTCCCACGGCCTTCGAGAGCAGCGAGGGCACCGCCATCGCGCCGGTGATGGCGCCGTAGTTGCGCGCACCGAACAGGGCGCGCGGCAGGGTGCCGCGGATGATGGTCAATACGCCGTTGCTCATCCCGTACAGCATGCAGAACAGCACCACCCCCCAGGCCTGTGTGCCCACCAGGGCCAGCGCCAGCAATCCGGCTGGCAGGGTCGAGAACACGAAGCGGCCCACCACCTGCGGCGCGGCGTCGCGCCCAAGCACGCGTTCGCCGACCCGGCCCGCCACCTGCATCGGGCCGACCAGCGCGGCCAGCAGCACGGCGGTGCCGGCCGCGTGGCCGAGCGACTGCAGCAGCGGGATCAGGTGGATCGCCAGGGCCGAGAAGATGAAGACGTTGGCCGAGAAGGCCAGCGCCAGCTTCCAGAAGGCCGGGTGGCGCACCGCTTCGCCCAGCGTATGGCTGTCGCGCGGCGCATGCGCTGGTAGTGGAGCGCGCGGCGCATCGCGCCCGAGCCAGAGGTGCAGTGGGAGGCAGGCGGCCAATTGCAGGCCGGCGTAGGCGAGATAGGTGTCGCGCCAGCCCAGGCGCGAGGAAAGGGCCAGCGTCAGCGGCCAGAAGATGGTGCTGGCGAAGCCGGCGAACAGGGTCAGGGTCGAGATCGCACGCGGCGCGCCGGCGTCGAGCTTGCGGTTGATGGTGGCGAAGGCCGCCTCGTACAGGGTCAGGGACATCGCCAGGCCGATGACGGTCCAGGCGCCCCAATAGGACGCGAGCGTGGTGCAGCGCGACAGCCAGGCCAGGCCGATGGCGCACACGACCGACCCGAGCGCCATCACGCCTTGTCCGCCGCGGCGGTCGACCAGGGCGCCCACCGGCGTGGCGGCCACGCCGGCCACCAGCAGGCTCCAGGAAAAGGCCGCGAAGGCGGCTTCCTTGCCCATGCCGAGATCGCGCTGGATGTCGGGCGCCAGCACGGCGAACGCATAGTACAGCGCCCCCCACGATGCGATTTGCGTGAAGGCGAGGATACCGATGGTTCTGCGGGCGGGCGACAAGTGCTTCTCCTGGTGATGGTGCGGTCGCTCAGCAGCAGGTCGCGTCCGCAGCCTTCACTGTACAGCAGGAGCGCGCCGCCTGCTGGACCACCCTGCGGGTATTGCAGACGCCGGTTTCCGGCAATACGAGCCGGACCTCGTCGGCCGCGGCCAGGTCGCCGGCCAAGGCGGCCGCCACCGAACGCACCTGCTCGTAGCCGGTGGCGAGCAGGAAGTTGGGCGCGCGGCCATAGCTCTTGGCGCCCACCGCGTAGTAGCCGCGCTCCGGATGCGCGAGTTCGCGGTGGCCGTGCGGGCGCACGCTGCCGCAGCTATGTTCGTTCGGATCGATCAGCGGCGCCAGCGCGTCGGTGCTTTCCAGCCAGGGATCGTGGCGCACGCGCAGCTCGCGCGTGAGCGACAGGTCGGGACGGGCGCCGGTGGCGCATACGATTTCGTCCACGCCTTCGATCACGGCATCATGGCCGTGCACGTCGATACCGCCGGCGTGGCGGCGCAGCGACTGGACCAGGAAGTGTTCGCGCATCTCGAGGCGGCCGGAATCGCGCAGCTGCTGCAGGCGCAATCCCAGCTGGCCGCGTGCCGGCAGGCCGTCGGCCTCGCCGCCGCCGAATACGCGCGCCAGGTTGCCGCCGCGCGTGGCCCACACGAGACGCATGTCGGGACTGCTCTCCATCAGCTCCGCCAGCGCCAGCAGGGTGCCGGCGGCCGAGTGGCCGGCGCCCACCACCAGCACGCGCTTGCCGAAATAGCGGCGGCGCTCGGTGCCCAGCACGTCCGGCATGCCGGTCGCGATGTGCGCCGCCAGGCCGTCCTCGCCCAGGGCCGGCAGGCCGTTCGCGCCCAGCGGATTGGGCGTGGCCCAGGTGCCGGTGGCGTCGATCACGGCTTGCGCCAGGAATTCGCGCATGCCCTGCGGCGTGGCGGCGCGGACCAGGAAGGGCGCCGCCTCGCGGCCGCGGGTCCTGACCTTGTCGACGCCGGCGCGGCTGATCGCCGTCACGCGATGGGCCAGGCGCAGGCTGTCCGCGATGGCGGGCAGGGCGGAGAGTGGCGCGAGGTAGTCATCCAGCAGTTCGCCCGCGGTCGGCAGCGCGTCCGGTTCAGGTTCGCGCCAGCCCTGCGCCTTCAGCAGGCGCAGCGCGGCCTGGTCCATGTTGTAGCGCCAGGGAGAGAACAGGCGCACGTGGCGGTAGGTCGCGAGGTTGGCGCCGATGCCGCTGCCGGCTTCCAGGATCAGGGGCGCCAGGCCGCGTTCGAGCAGGTGGGCGGCGGCCGCAAGGCCGACCGGGCCGGCGCCGAGGACGGCGACGGGAAGGGAAGACAGGTCATCGTGGGACATGGCGGACTCCTTCAGAGCGTTAGTTTGCTATTCGTCGAATGACGAACAAATCGGTGGTAAAAATGCCGGATGAGGATCAGGCATGTGGATTCGTCATTCGGCGAATAAAGAATAACCAGCTGTCATCGTCCTGTCAAATCATTTCGACAATATTGGAAATGTTGACGCTACGCCATGTAATTCCATAACGATCGAGATGTCGGGTTATGCACATGGAAACGCATAGCCCCATCGCGGCTCCCGCCGCGCTTACCCACGAGGCGCGGCTGCCTTCCGCCTGCTGGTCAGGCGGCCGGCCGGGGCGATCCATGACCGCAGCACGTTCGTCACAGGCAGGCGGGGCTGGCGATGCCGCTGATCGGCTTTTGCGGCTGCACGAGATCGGCGTCTCGATCGACGCCGCCGCCGTGCGCGAGGCGCCGATCTACGCGAACGTGATCGGCAGCCACCTCGGTCCCAGGATCACGCCGGTCGCCAGCCTGGCGCACCTGTGCCGGCCGCACGTCCTGTCGAGCAAGGGGATCGCCGTCTCATGGGGGTATTATTTCCGGGTGGGCCCGGTGCTCACGCTACCCATTTTGCTGGTGACGCCGGGCGCGCTGGCGCTGCGCCTGGACTGGTACGGACACGAGGAGAAACCGAGGTATGAAACCGCATCGCGTGCAGCTGAGCAGGAAGAAGGGATGGCGCATGCCCGAGAACACGATCTCGGTCGCGCGGCCGGGCAAGTGGGGGAATCCGTTCTCGGTGATGCCGGACCTGGCGCCCGGTACGCCGGTCGATTCGCGAGGCAGCAAGCGCTATGTCGCGATGCCGAGCGTGGCGGAGGCGGTGGCCGCCTACCGCCGCTGGGTGACAGAGGATCCGGCGGGACAGGCCTTGCTGGCCGAGGCGAAGACCGCGTTGCGTGGCCATAACCTGGCCTGCTGGTGTTCGCTCGACGGGCCTTGCCACGCCGGGGTGCTGCTGGAACTGGTCAACAAGTAGGCTTATTTGGCGGCGACCACGCTGCCGATGCCGGCCACCACCTTGTTCAGCACGCGCGGGTTGCCGTAGTAGGTGAGGTTGCCCATGCCCTGTACGCTGGCGTTCAGGCGGTTCTTGGCGTGCACTTCGACCGAGCCGATGCCTTCGAAGCTGACGTCGGCGTCCTGGGCCACCAGGTTGCGGGCGTTCACTTCACCGACGCCCTGGGCCTGCACGCGCAGGGAGCGCACTTCACCGTTCATCTGCAGGCTGCCGGCGCCGCGGTAGTTGACGTCGAAGCGATCGCCTTTCACGTTGTTCAGCTTGATTAGGCCGGCGCCTTCGCCGCGGAAGCTGGCGATCTCGGGCATGGTCACGATCACGCGGTCGTCGTCGCTGATCTGGATGTTCGATTTTTCCTTGAAGCCCAGGCGCAGCTCGCCGTTCACGATCTCGGTCGTCACGCGGTCGATGTATTTCTGGTCGCCCTGCACGCGCACCGAGTAGTTCTTGCCGACTTCGACCACCAGGCTGACCGGGCCACGCACGTCGATCGCCTTGAAAGGCGTGGCGCTGCGTGCCTGTTCGCCGGCGGCTGCCGACAGGGAAGCGAGGGAAAGAAGGGCGGCGATCACTACACGTTTCATGGCTGTCTCCGTTTGGTTGATGAGGCCATTGTAGGGAGCCCCTTGCGGGCCGGGGCCGGTTTGCGACGAACTGCACAAAACAGGGGCTGGACTGCACGCGCCATGTTTGCCCTTCCGAACTCTTCAATTTCTGCAGGCAAGATTTTGGACGGCATTGCCGGCCATTTGCACCATTATCGCGACATTTTGCGCGCACGATTGCGCGCATGACAAGATTGTCTAAGAGTTAAGGATATAATTCCTGAGTCCTTTTGCATAGCCGATATCATGCACATCTCAACCGTTACACTACCTGAAATGAAGCTCGCCGGCCTGCCGTTCGCAGGTTCGCTCTCGGTGCTGGAAACGGACATGCCGGAAGTCTGGAAGACCTTCCTCGAGCGCGAGCGCGAACTGGGCGACACCAATGGATTGCGCTACTGCGTGAGCCTGCAGGAAGAGGGCGGCGTGCGCGTCGAGTGCGTCGCCGTCGAGGTCGCGGACTTGAATCATCTGCCGCCGGGCATGATCGGCATCCGTATTCCGGCGCGCCGCTATGCGATGCTGACACACCGCGGTCCGATGGCGCGCGTCCAGGCCACCTATGTCACCGGCTTCGCCGCCATCGAGCAGCTGGGAATGGTGCAGGATCCGGATGGCTTCCGTCTCGAGCGCTACGACCGGCGCTATACGCCGACCTTGCACGACGGGGCGCGGCCGGACAATGCCTACGATATCCTGATCCCCCTGTACGGATGAGTCTTCATCCGTAGAAATTGGTGCCGGTATATTTCCCGACCGCCGGCGCCGGTAGGGCGGCTCGCGCCGCCATTGATCTTCCCTCAGTAGTCTGCCGTCGAAATGTGACAGGCATTTGACGGCGTATCCCCTTCTTCTTGTTTCCTTTTGTAAAGTGCGCGGATAATCGCTGCTTGGCGGCCTGCCGTGGTCGCGCGACAGGAGAAGCAATGAACGAGCACAACAAGGAGCCGGGGGACCAGGATCCCGCCGCCCAGCCGGACAATCCCGCGCGCAGGCGCATCTTCCAGGCGGCCACCGCCGTCGGCCTGGGCTCGGCCCTGCCGACCATGGCGCAGACCATACCTGCGGCGGCCGCCGCGCCCGTGGCCGCCGCCAAGGGCTCGCTCGACGCCAAGCTGAAGCAGCAGGTCAAGAACGTGGTCGTGATCTACCTGGAGAACCGCAGCTTCAACAACCTGTTCGCCGATTTCCCCGGCCTGGCCTCGCCGCTGTCGGCCGTGCCGCCGGAGGCGAGCGCGCAGCGCGACCGCGACGGCTCGGTGCTGCCGACCCTGCCGAAGATCTGGGGTGGCATGGTGCCGGGACGCCAGGACATCGGCGGCAAGGAATACCTGATCAAGGAAGACCAGCTGGCGAACCTGCCGAACGCACCCTTCAGACTGACCGACGCCGAGGGCAAGCCCCTGCCCGAGAGCATCGTCACGCGCGACCTGGTGCACCAGTTCTACCAGAACCAGATGCAGATCAATGGCGGCCGCAACGACGGCTTCGCGGCCTGGTCGGACGCCGGTGCGATGGTGATGGGCCATTACGGCGAGACCGCGACGAAGCTGGGCCTGTGGCAGATCGCGCGCGAGTTCACCTTGTGCGACAACTTCTTCATGGCGGCCTTCGGCGGCTCCTACCTGAACCACCAGTTCCTGATCAGCGGCCGCACGCCGGAATACTTCGACGCCGCATCGACGCCCGCCAGGTCGAAAATCGCCGTGCTCGAAGACGGTCCCACCGGCTACCGCCTGGCGGTGGTCCCGGACGGGCCGAAGTCTGCGCTGGACGGCAAGCCGAAGTACGTGCACGCCGGGCCGATCACGCCGGACGGCTATGCGGTCAACACCATGGCCCCGCCTTACCAGCCGAGCTGGGTGCGCCCGGCGCAGGGCGGCGATCCGCTGCATGCGGACCCGCAGGACCCGTCGGTGCTGCCGCCGCAGACCTACCGCACCATCGGCGACCTGCTGTCGGAGCGCGGCGTGAGCTGGGCCTGGTACGGCGGCGCGCAGCAGGCGGCGCTGGACGGACGCGGGGCAGGGCAGAAGCCGAACTTCCAGCACCACCACCAGCCCTTCAATTACTTCAGGCAGTTCGCGCCGGGCACCCAGGCGCGCGAACGGCATCTGCGCGACGGCGGCCTGGGCGACAGCCCGATCTCGAACCGCTTCCTTGCCGACGTGGTGGCGGGCACGCTGCCGGCCGTGGCCTTTTACAAGCCGCAGGGCAACCTCAACCTGCACGCCGGCTATTCGGACGTCGAGTCGGGCGACCAGCACGTGGCCAACGTGATCGAGCACCTGAAGAAATCGCCGCAGTGGAAGAACATGGTGGTGGTGATCACCTTCGACGAGAACGGCGGCTGGTGGGGCCATGTGGCCCCGCCCAAGGGCGACCGCTGGGGACCGGGATCGCGCGTGCCGGCGATCATCGTGTCGCCGCATGCCAAGCGCGGCGCGGTGGATCACAATTTCTATGACACGACCTCGATCCTGCGCTTCATCACGCGGCTGCATGGCTTGCCGCTGCTGGAAGGGCTGGCGGCGCGCAACGCGGCCTTCGCGGCGCGCGGGGCGCGGCCGCCGGGGGATTTGACGGCGGCGCTGCGGTTTCGCTGAATGCTTGAGGTAGGTGGGGGAAGCCAGTCTGGATTGACTGGCTTTTTTTGTTCTGGTGGCTGCATGGCGAAACTTGGGTCCCCGCCTGCGCGGGGATGACGTTAATAACGGTTGAGATATGGAGCCGCCGGACTTCGGACACGTAGCTTCATACGTCATCCCCGCGCAGGCGGGGACCCAAGTTCGCTCCGTACACCACAACCCATCATTGCACCAAGGCTACCGCGCGCTCCCCCAAAAGTCCCAGCGCTACACTTCGCCGTTGTCATAACAACACCGGGCCCGCGGCCTAGCGCTGCGTTCCAGCCCCAACCACTTGAAATCAGGAGAAGATCATGCAGAAGAAACAGGTCCTCAAAAGCCTGCTGGCGGTATCGGCAGTGGCAGCCATGCTTGGTTCTTTCGGCGTGCAGGCGCAGAACAATGCCCAGAGCGCCCAGCAGATGAGCCAGCACGGTTCGCAGGGCAATCCGAACCTGACCGGCAAGGCCGCCAATGACGGCACCGTGGGCAACACCGACAGCCAGGGCAAGGAAGACCGCAGCGGCCAGGTCGGCAGCTCCAGCGCCGCCGCCACCCAGGCGGGCGCCGCCGCCCCGGCCACCGCCGCAGCAGCGGCCGGCGCCAAGGGCGCCGATGCCGCCAAGCTGACCAAGGCCGACAAGAAGGCCCTCAACGACATGGCGCTGTCGAACATGGCCGAGATCGAGACCGCGAAGCTGGCGCTGAGCAAGAGCCAGAACCAGGAAGTGAAGACCTTCGCCCAGCAGATGATCGATGACCACACCAAGGCCCAGGCCGAGGTCGCGGCCGTGGCCCAGTCCAAGGGCGTGACCCTGCCGACCGAGCTCGACGCGAAGCACAAAGCCAAGGCGGCGATGCTGGAAAAACTCAACGGCGAAGCCTTCGACCGCGCCTATACCAAGCAGTCGGGCCTGGCCGACCACAAGGCCACCCACGCCAAGTTGAAGAAAGGTATGAGCGCCGCCAAGGATCCGGACGTCAAGGCCCTGGCCACCAAGATGACGCCGGTCGTCGAGCAGCACCTGAAGTCGGCGGAGCAGATGACCGCCGCGCAGGGACGTACCGCCACCGGCCATTCCGGCGCCACCGGCAAGACCGACAGCGGCAACAAGTAATCCGGCAGTCCATCCGTCCTGCCGCACGCCTCCGGCGTGCGGCTTCTCCGGTCAGCACGCCCCCGGCGTGCGGCAGGTCCGGTCAGCGCACCCCCGGCGCGCTTCCCTTCCATTTCCCTTCGATCCGCTCGATCGCGATCTCGATGCCGACGATGGCCTTCAGCAGACCCGCGATATAGTCGCGCGGCGCGTCGTCCACGCTCCAGGGCTGCGCCCGCACGCCTTCCTGGCGGTCGGTCTGGCGCCGCACCTGGGCCAGCAGCCAGGCCGGATCCTCGATCGCGCGCAGGCGTCCGTGCACGTGCACCACGTGATAGTCCCAGGTGGGCACCACGCGGCCATGCTGTTCCACTTTCTCGATGGGGTCGGGCGTCATGTAGCCGGCCGGGCCGCGGAAGGCGACCAGCACCTGCTGCCCCTCGCGGCGCCAGACGGGATTGGCGCGGGCCACGTGGGCTCGTAACACCCCTTGCACACCATGTCCGCCATCCTCGGCGAACTCGAAGGGCAGGTGGTCGGCGTCAGGCAATCCCTCGTTGAGCGTGACCAGCATGCCCAGCGAATGGGTAGCCATCAGCTCGCGCATGGGTTCGATCCGGTCTTGCCGGTGGCGGGCGGCGATGTACATCAGCTTTCCTCCACGACGACCGGGCAGCGCAGCGAATTGGCGACATAGCACTGCTCGTGCGCCTGGTGATGGATGTGCGCGATCTCTTCCGCATTGGGCCGTTCTCCGGAGAAGCCGATGCGCGGACGCAGCGCGATGCGCACCAGCGCGGCGCGTCCCTCCGCATCCTTGTCCAGCAGTCCAACGGCCTGGTCCTCGTAGCTGTCGACCACGTGGCCGCGCTTGGCCGCGATCGACAGGAAGAACAGCATGTGGCAGCTCGAGGCCGCGGCGACCACCGCCTCTTCCGGGTCGACGGCGGCCGGGTCCGACATCGGCACGGGCACCGACAAGGGCGAGGACGACGCCGGCACGTTCGCTCCGCCATCGAAGGACCAGGCGTGGGCGCGGCTGTAGCGCTGGTCGAGAAAGGGCTGGCCGGCGCGCTGCCATGCCACCCGGGCGCTGAATTCCATGGACTTCATCGAGCCTCCTGTGTGTCGATCCGCCTATGGTAGGACGCAACTTGGCTTGCTCAAAGTGCCAATTCCGGCGAAGATGGGCGGTCCAATTCGTCCTGCATCCCATGCATATCCATGACATCGTCGCCAGCGCCCCGCTCGAGCGCGGCGGCGCCATTCCGCTGTTTCGCCAGCTCTACGGCCGGCTCAAGGACGCCATCCTGCGCGGCGCGCTGGCGCCGGGCGCACGCCTGCCCGCCACGCGCGATTTGTGCCGCCTGCTGGGCGTGTCGCGCCAGACCGTGCTGGCGGCCTACGAGCAGCTGGCGGCGGAAGGCTACCTGCGCGGCGGCGTCGGGCAGGGCACCTTCGTGGACGAGGCGCTGCCGCTGGCGCGCCAGGAACACCCCAAGCCCGGCCTGCTGCGCCCGCTGCCGGAACGGGGCGCGGCCCTGGCCGCCGCCATGGAGAAGGTGCGCTACCACGACGGTCCGGTACGCGCTTTCCGTCCCAGCATGCCGGGGCTGGACCTGTTCCCCTTCGACGTCTGGCGCAAGCTCGAGATGCGCCACCTGCGCCGTCCCGGCCCGCACCTGGGCTACAGCGAGCCGTGGGGGCATGGCCCCTTGCGCGAGCTGCTGTGCGCCTACCTGCGCGCCTCGCGCGGGGTCGAGTGCACGCCCGGCCAGATCATCATTACCTCGGGCTCGCAGCAGGCCCTGTTCCTGCTGGCCCAGCTGCTGCTGGCGCCGGGCGACGGCGTATGGGTGGAGTCGCCCGGCTACCTGGGCGCCTGCGCGCCGCTGGCGGTGGCCGGCGCGCGCCTGTGCACGGTGCCGGTGGATGCCGAGGGCATGGACGTCGCCTACGCCGCCAGGCATTATCCGGACGCGCGCATGGTGTTCGCCACGCCCTCGCACCAGCTGCCGCTGGGCGTGACCATGAGCCTGGCGCGCCGCCTCGACCTGCTGCGCTGGGCGACCGACAACCGGGCCTGGATCATCGAGGACGACTACGACAGCGAGTACCGCTATACCGGGCCGCCGCTGGCCTCGCTGCAGGGCCTGGACCGGGCCGGCTGCGTGGTCTACGTGGGCACCTTTTCGAAGGTCCTGTTCCCCGGGCTGCGGCTCGGCTACGTGGTGGCGCCGCCGGCGCTGGTCGAAGCGCTGGGCCGGGCCAAGGCGGTCCTGGACCGCCACAACGCCATCGTGCCGCAGCTGGCCCTGGCCGACTTCATCGCGGAAGGCCATTTTGCGCGCCACATCCGGCGCACGCGCGAAGCCTACGGAGAACGGCGCGAGGCGCTGCTCGACGCCATCCACGCGCGGCTCGACGACCGGCTTCAATGCGGTCCCTCGGATTCGGGACTGGACCTGTGCGTCCATTTCAAGCCCCTCCGCGACGGCAGCCTGCCGGACGAAACGCACGTGGCGCAGGCGGCGCTGGACGCGGGCATCGAGCTGCGGCCGCTCTCCTACTACATCAACGCCGCCGCCGCCACTGTTCCGGCGTGCGCCGTGACGCCCGGCCTGGTGCTGGGCTTTTCCGCCGTCGGGCCCAGCGACATCCGGCGCGGCGTGGAACGGCTGGAGCAGGTCTTGCGGGCCGGGGAAGGGAAGGGCGCCAGGGCGGCCTGATTTATACTGGCGCGATGACCACGATCCGCTGTTCCTGGGCCAACCCGGCCAATCCCCGCTATCTCGCCTACCACGACCACGAGTGGGGCGTGCCCCTGCACGACGAGACCACGCTGTTCGAGATGCTCAACCTCGAAGGCGCCCAGGCCGGCCTGTCCTGGGAAACCATCCTGAACAAGCGCGACAGCTACCGCGCGGCCTTCGACAACTGGGACGCCCGCAAGATCGCAGCCTACGACGAGGCCAAGGTCGCCGAGCTGCTGGCCAATCCCGGCATCGTGCGCAACCGCCTGAAGGTGGCGGCGGCGATCACCAACGCCAAGGCCTACCTGGCCATGCGCGAGCAGGGGCTGACCCTCGACAGCTACCTGTGGGCTTTTGTGGGCGGCAAGCCGATCGTGAACGACTTCGCCGACGGCCAGCGTCCGGCGCGCACCGAGCTGTCGGACCGTATTTCGAAAGACCTGGGCAAGCGCGGCTTCAAGTTCGTCGGCTCGACCATCGTCTACGCCTACATGCAGGGCATCGGCATGGTGGACGACCACGACCCGCGCTGCTTCCGCAGGAGCGGCCGCTAACGTGAACCTTCAGGCGCACTGGCGCGGACGCGAGCGCTATACCGTTTTCGATACCGCCTATGGCGACGGCGGCGCCGTGCGTGCGCTGTTCGACGCCTGGCGCGCCGATCCGGAACGGCCCGCGCGGCTGCACGTCCTTGCCCTGGCCGAGGGCCTGATGCCGGGCTTTCACCGCATTCCACAGGACGAGCCCGGCCTCAGCCTGGACCTGCTGGCGGCGCCGCTCGACGCCGCCCTGGGGCAGCTCTCAGCCAGTATCGATGCGATCCGTCTGCATGGCGTCGCGGCGCCCGGCGCGGCCTTCGCGCGCCCACTCGCGCGGCTGACGGCCCTCGGTGCGCGCCTGTCCTCGTCCGGCCTGGACGAGGAGCAGCGCGCCGCGCTGCAGGCCCAGGGCTTCGCCTTCGACGGCGACGAGGCGATATTCTCCAGCCGCAAGCCGCGCCTGCCGGCGCCGCCGGCACCGGAACGGCGCGCCCTGGTGATCGGCGCCGGGCTGGCCGGCTCGAGCGCAGCGCAGCGCCTGTGCGCGCGCGGCTGGGAGGTGACCCTGCTGGAGCGCCATGCGGGCCCGGCGATGGAAGCATCGGGCAACCTGGCCGGCATCTTCATGCCGCTGCTTTCGCGCGACGACAACATCCCCACGCGCCTGACCCGCGCCGCCTACCTGTATGCGCTGCGCCTGTGGGAGCAACTGGGCGGCGTCGGCCGGGCCATCGAGGGCCAGGCCTGCGGCGTACTGCAACTGGCGCGCGATGCGGAGCACGCGGCGGTGTCGCGCGCGATCGCGGCCGAGGGCGGGCTGCCGGCGGATTTCGCGCGCTGGCTGGAGCCGCCCGAGGCTGCCCGCCTGCTCGGCTTGCCCGCGCCCGACGGCGGCTGGCTGTTCCCGCAGGGCGGCTGGGCGCGGCCCGGCAGCGTGTGCGAGACCATGCTGACGGCTTGCGGCGACAGGCTGGTGCGGCGCTTCGGGGTGGGCAGTGTGCGGCTCGAATACGCGGACGGCGAATGGATCGCGCGCAATGAGGATGGGACGGCGCTCGCCCAGGCCCCCACCGTGGTGCTGGCCAATGGCCCGGACGTGCTGCGCATGCCGCAGGCGTCCGCCTTGCCGCTGTCGGCGCTGCGCGGGCAGGTGACCCATCTCGATGCCGGCCAGGCGCCGGCGCTGCCGGTGGTGCTGTGCCGCGAGGCCTACCTGACCCCGGCCGCGAACGGCGTGGTATGCGCCGGCGCGACCTATGACCTCGATGCCGATCCGCGGCTGCGCGCAGCCAGCCAGGACGAGAACCTGGCGCGCATGCGCGCCCTGGTGTCCGATCCGGGGGCGGCCCTGGGCGTCCCGCTGGCCGGGCGCGTCGGTTTCCGCTGCGTCGCGCCGGACCGGCTGCCGCTGGTCGGCCGCCTGCCGGACTTCGCCTCCGCGGGCGGCACCGAGCGCCTGCGCGACGTGCCGCGCCATCCCGGCCTGCACACCTTGCTGGGCTATGCCTCGCGCGGCCTGATCTGGGCGCCGCTGGCGGCCGAGCTGCTCGCGGCCCAGCTCGAAGGCGAGCCGCTGCCCCTGGAGACAGTCCTGGTCGACGCCCTCGACCCGGCCCGCTTCGTCCTGCGTTCGCGCCGCGCCAGCCGCCTGCCGCAATCTGTTGACGAGTAATCAATATTCGATTGTCATAATTTTGTTGCTTTATCGCAATATCTTCGCGCTGGACGCGAAATTGTCAACTTTGCGCGGGTATAATTGATTGCTGGTAACTTTTCTCGGGTTGTAGGGATGGAAGAATCACAACATTCAGACGAGCTCTTCATGTTCCTCGCGTCCACCGCGCACGACATGAAGAATTCGATCAGCGTGCTGTCGGGCACGCTCGAGTGCCTGCTCGACGCCGCCTCGCCCGAGACCGAGAAGGCTTACCCGCAGATGGCGCAGATGCTGTACCAGACGCGCCGCCTGAACGACAACCTGATGCAGCTGCTGGCCCTGTATAAACGGGTCGGCAAGCCGGAATATCCCTTCGACGTCCAGCCGCTCGAGATCGGCCAGCTGGTCGAGCAGGTGGTGGCGCTGGAGCGCGTACTGCTGGAATCGCGCGGCATCGCGCTCGAGCTCGACGTCGATCCGCAGCTGATCTGGCATTTCGACGAAGACCTGATCGTCGGCGTGGTCTCGCACGCCATCAACAACGCCGTGCACTACACGCGCGACCGCATCCGCCTGGCGGCGCGCGAGGTCGACGGCATGCTCGAGATCCGCGTCGAGGACAATGGCGCCGGCTTCCCGAAATCCCTGCTGGACGCCGGCGCCCCCGCGCATGCGGCCGGTGCGGGCGGCGTGAACTTCCTGACCAACAGCGCCGGCCTGGGACTGTACTTCTCGGGCGAGGTGGCGCGGATGCACCGCCACCGCGAGCGCCACGGCACCGTGGCCCTGGAAAACGGCGGCGCGCTGGGTGGCGGCTGCTTCGTCCTGAGGCTGCCATGAGCGCGATCCTCACTTCCGCCGGCGCGGCCACCGTTGCCATGGACCAGGTCGACTGGGCCGGCAAGAACTACCTCGTGGTCGACGACTTCGTCGGCGTGCGCCAGCTGCTGCGCGAAAGCCTGCGCAGCCTGGGCGCCAGGAACATCGACCAGGCCTCCAGCGGCGGCGAGGCGATGGGCCTGCTGAACAAGCTGCGCTACGACGTGGTGCTGTGCGACTACAACCTGGGCGACGGCAAGAACGGCCAGCAGGTGCTGGAGGAAGTCCGCATCCGCAACCTGCTGCTGCCGTCGAGCGTGTTCCTGATGGTCTCGGCCGAGAAGAGCGTGGAATCGGTGATGGGCGCGGCCGAGCACCAGCCTGACGCCTACCTGGTCAAGCCGATCACGGAAGGCGTGCTGCTCACGCGCCTGAACCGCGTGTGGCGCAAGAAGCAGGTGTTCCACATGATCGACCAGGCCTATGCCGAGAAGGACTACCTGCGCGCGGCGCGCCTGTGCGACGAACAGATCGCCGTCAGCCGCGTGCACGAGATCGACCTGCTGCGCATGAAGGCGCGCCTGATGGAAAAGAGCGGCGAGCCGGGCAAGGCGCGCGAGGCCTACGAGCGCGTGCTGGCCCAGCGCGAATACCAGTGGGCGCGCGCCGGCCTGGCCAAGATCCGCCTGGCCGACGGCGAGTTCGAGCAGGCGCGCCAGATGTTCCAGACCGTGATCGCCGAGAACCGCTACTACATCGACGCCTACGACCAGCTGGCCACCTGCTACCAGGGCCTGGGCATGTACGAGGAGGCGGCCGCGATCCTGGAGCGCGCGGCCAAGCTGTCGCCGAACTCGGTGCCGCGCCAGCGCAAGCTGGGCCAGGCCTGCCTGCGCCTGGGGAACGTGCCGCTGGCCGAGAAGGCCTTCCGCAAGTGCCTCGCGATCGGCGAGTACTCGATCCTCAAGACGCCGGACGCCTACCTGGGCCTGGCGCGCGTGTGCGGCCTGAAGAACGACCCGAAGGAAGCGCTGCAGCTGCTGCTGATGGCCCAGCGCGAATTCGGCGCCGAGCACGAGGACATGCAGCTGCGCGCCAAGATCACCGAAGGCCTGGTCTACCACGAGAGCGGCGACTACCGCCGCGCGCGCAAGGCGGGCGACGAACTGGAAGAGCTGTTGCAGCACAACCCGGGCCGTCCCGACACCGCCACCTGCCTCGAGATGGCGACCCTGCTGTTCGCGGTCGGGGTCAAGGACGCCCCGGTCGAGCTGCTGTGCTACGTGGTCCGCAACAACCACGACAACACCTTGCTGCTGGACGAAGTGCAGAAGATCTTCGACAAGGCGCGCATGGGCGAAGAGGGCGAGGTCTTGATCCGCGGTTCACGCAAGGAAGCGGTGGACCTGATGAACCAGGGCGTGCTGCTGTGGAAGACCGGCAAGCTGCCGGAAGCCGTGGAATGGATGCGCAACGCGCGCAAGGCGCTGCCGAACAACGTGCGCATCCTGTTCAACGCGGTGCAGATCCTGATTTCGCACATGCAGCAGCGCGGCTACGATCCCGACCTGGACGCCGAGGCGCACGAGGTCCTCGACCGCGTCGACGCGCTGCAGCCGGGGCAGCAGCGCTTTGCGCAGCTGATGGAGCAGCTGACGCAGCTGATGCCGAAGGCGGTGGAGGAAGCGCCGGAAGCGGAAGCAGAAGCAGAGCAGGCGGAAGCGTAGGGTTGGCGGCTTCGCCGCCGACCCTACCGGTAGTGCTCGCGCACGCCGCCGGCGCAAACGCGATCGGCCGCCTTGACCCCCGCGCCATGCCGCTTGAGCAGCTGCGCACACAACACCTCCATGTCATGGCTCCCGTCACCGCGCCGCGCCGCATGCGCCGCGTCGCGCAGCGCGCATTCCGCCACGTGCTGGCCGAGCGCGCGGTAGCTCTCGAACTGCGCATCGTCGAACCATTGGTCCGCCGTGCTCTGATGCGGATAGTCGGGGTGCAGGCGCCGGTAGTTGAGCAGGTCGGCGTTTTCGTTGCCGACGATGGCCGGCTTGAGGTACAGCAGCACCCCATCCACCCCATCGCGATCGGCCTGGCTGTAGCGGATCACGCCCGCCGCGCAGCTGGCGCCGCACAGGCCGCTCTCCTTCCTGGGGTCCAGGCGCGAGACGTCGAGGTCGATGCGCACGTGCAGGTCGGTGCCGCAGCGGCGGATCGCGTTGCCCAGGTCCTCGAAGGCCAGGTCGCGGTCGCTGGCCACGTCGATCGCCACCACCAGCCGGCAGCGGCGCCGTACCAGTTCGTAGATGCCGAGGTTGTCGAAGTGGCCGCCGTCGGCCAGGTGGACGTAGCGCGCATGGGTGTTGGTCATCCCGAACAATTCGGCCAGGAGGCTGAACAGGCCGATGGGCGGCGAGGAGCTGAGCCAGGTCGGCCGGCGCGGGTTCGGGCACCAGCGCCCCAGCCGCACATTGAACATCGTCATCAGGAAGTTCAGCGGCGGCGAGGAATGCGCGCCCATGTTGGGACTGGCCGCCGCCCCCGACAAGGCCACCGCCATGCCGAGCCGCACACCGGCGTCGTCGTCGGTGCCGACGCCCGAGCGCGAGGCATACCGGTCGGTGGGACGGTAGCAACCGCGCGCGGATTCACCCTGCGTCCCGCCATCCGATTCCGCCTGGCGCCCGGTGCCCTCGGGCAGCGGCGGCAGCTCGAAGCCGCACCAGCGCGGCGTGAACGCGAACGAGGCCGCGCGCCGCGTGCGCCAGGCCAGCTCCTCGCCGCTCACCAGGCTGAGCGAGGTGTTGATGATGGGGTAGGGGCGCTGGGCGTGCAGTTCCGCCAGCGGCAGGTCGTCGCCGGGATCGAAGCCGGTGAAGGGGTGCGGACGGCGCGCGCGGTTGCTGGCGCCAAAGTAGGCGCGCACCACGCGGTTGCGGTACAACATGGAGAGCGAAAACTTGTTGATGTCGACCCGCCAGCCGAGCAGCAGGGCGGCGCCGAGGAAAGCGCCGAAGGCCAGCGCCAGGCGCTCGCCATCGGTGGCCAGGGTGGCGCGCGCGTGGGCCGCGTAGACGCAGCTTAGCTGCGCATGCGGGCAATCGACGCTGGGGTAGGCCACCACCGCCTGCACCAGGGCGCTCAGGAGCGCGAAGATCCCGACCGTGAACACGTAGGGCGCCAGGCGCGCCGCCAGTTCCAGGCGCGCCGGCATGCCGCGTGCGCCTGTGCCTGTGCCTGTGCCGCTGCCGGCCTTCAGGCCGGCCGCCGTCATCGCCAGCCAGCCAAGCAGGGTGCCGAGGTTCGACCAGGGTTCGTAGGTCAGCCAGGCCCAGTGCAGCAGCGGCGCAAAGAAGAAGCTCACGCCGAAGGCCGCCAGCCAGGTGAGCGCGAAGATCGCCGTCCAGGCGCCCTGGCGGCTCCACCATTCGCGGCTGGCGTCGCTGTACAGGCGGCCGATCAGGCCGATCATGAGGGTCATGGTGCCGGCGAACAGGGTCATCATCAGCGGCATGCCGAAGCTGGCCAGGGCGATCGCGTTGTTCAGCACCGGATGGGTGGCCGGGTCGGGCAGCAGCGCCAGTCCGCCCAGCAGGAGGAAGGTGCCCAGCGTCAGCGCGCCCATCGCGCACAGGAAGTGCGACAGGCCTTCGCCCAGTTCGGCGCGGGTGAGGTCGCGCAGCGGCCGCTCGCTGCCCAGGCGCGCATCCAGCGCCAGCACCCCCGCGGCCAGCGGCAGCAGGGTCACCAGTCCCCACAGCGCCTGCACCAGGGCGCCGCGCGCCGCCCCGGCGAACAGCGGCACCTCGGGCGCGAAGGCGCGTCCCGCTTCCAGCAGCAGCAGGGCCACCACGCAGGCGCCGGCCAGGCACAGCGTGTAGCCGGCGCGCCGGTAGGGACTGGCGCGGTCGTGGGCCAGGTACCAGCCGCAGGCCCAGACGATGAAGTAGACCAGGCCCGGCGCCAGCAGCCATCCCCAGCGCCCGTGCAGGGCCGCCGGCACCAGGATGCCTTCCCATGCCAGGAGCTCACCCCCATGGGGCCACAGGCCCACGCTGCCGAGGAAGCCCGCCAGCAGCAGGGGCAGGTTGATGCACCACAGGACCGCGCCCTGCGACAGCGGGAAACGGCGCAGGCCGCGCGAGCTTTCGGGCTTGCTGGAGATCGACAGCGCGATGCAGAACACCGCGCCGAGGAACAGCAGCACGCCCGTGATCCAGGCGAAATCGGCCAGGTGCGCCCAGGGACCATCGGGCGCGACCACCCGGTTGACCGCCCATACGCAGATGCGGGGCAGCAGCAGCAGGGCGCACAGCCAGGCCACCAGCATGGCCAGGTTCAGGCCCGTGTTGCGCACATAGGTGCCGATCAGGGTCCAGGTGTCGGCGCTGAACATGCCCCCGCGCGGCGACAGGTAGTTGCTGTACTGGCGCAGGAAGCGCACCGCGGGCGCCTCGGCGCTGCCCGCGGTGGGCGCCAGCATGGCCTCGACCGCCGCCACGTCGCCGCCATGCGCGTGGATGCACTTGGACAGCCAGCCGCCGATGAAGCCGCCACCCGAGACCGTGGACAGGTAGTCGAAGCGGCGCAGCAGCCCGTGGCCGGCCAGGGCCTGCAGCGCGCCCAGTCCGAAGGTGGCGCTGCGCACCCCGCCGCCGGACAAGGCCAGGCCGGCCAGCCGGCTGCCGTGGGCGCGGCCCAGCAGCTGGTCGGGGTCGGGCGGGCAGGGGCAGGAAGAAGGCTGGGCGCCACCGGGGCGGAGCAGGGCGAGTTCGTCCTCGAAGACCTGGCCGAACACGGCGCCCGCGCAGGCGTCGAGGCAGCGCAGGGTGTCGGCGTCGAACTTGTCGCCCGGAGGCAGGCCGTGGCGCCGCCGCAGCCGTGCGATGGCCTCGCCCAGCTCGGCAAGCGATACGGCCTGGGCGGGCGGCCGGCAAGCGGCCGCTTCAAGCTTGCGGCGCAGGTCGGCAACCTGGGCCGTCGTGAGGCTGGAAAAGTCGGCTGGTTTCATGAGGCGCGCTCCGGCTGAAAGCGGCCAGGCAGGCCGGCCGCCAGAACAGTTCAGCACGGCCGGCACACCGGCGCCACCGATTGCGTCAACCAGCAAGCGGGCTCATCGCACTTCTCACTGCAGTGTGTTAACGACAAACGCCCGTCCATGGACGGGCGCTGCGGACCGGAACCAGCGGATCGATTTACTTGCCGGCCTTGCGGCGGCGTGCGGCGGCCAGGGCGGCGAGACTTGCGCCGAACAGGGCCAGAGAAGCAGGTTCCGGCACGTCGGCCTGGACCGCTTCCTCGAAGTCGATGCTCAGTTGGGGGCCGAGGCCGCCGCAAAGCATGGCGCCTTCGCGGCTGCACAGGTCGTTGCCGATGAAGTTGCCCTGGGACGACAGGGTGATCAGGAAACCGGCGTGGCTGGCGCCGTCGTTCAGCAGCGACTGGATCAGGCTGGTGGCATCGACGGTGTAGGTCGGCTTGCCGGTCAGGACAGGGGTCGACAGGAGCAGGGTGCCGGTACGGCCGCCATCCTCGTCGGTGATGGCGCCATCGCCGCCATAGCCCCAGAAATTGAAGGAGGCGCCCTCGACCGTGGTGCCGCCGCTGGTGATGGTGAAAGTGGCGGAGGTGATCGTGTGGTTCGGCTGCAGCCCATCCAGCGAGAATTCCAGCGCCGAGCGGTTCAGGCCGGTGAAGCCGAAGGTGCGCAGGAAGCCGTCGCCCGGGTCGCCGCTCACGGTGAAGGCGGTATAGCTGTCGTTGCTGCCGAACCAGTCGTCGGCGACCGCTCCGGTGGTGATGTTGCCGGCGTTGGCGAGGCTTGCGCAGCACAGCGCGCCGATGGCTGCAAATTTCTTGATCATGTTGAATCCTGTGGTGGAGGTGATGGCGTCTGGCCGCGCCTGATGTTTATTAAACTACAATGCAAATTGCGTGCCAGAAAGAAAAGGACCAACTCCATCAACTACTTAGGCGCGAGTCGGCAATCGCTTATTTACGCCTGTAAAGAATTCCGACAGGTAATAGACGAGGGCGGGCAGCAGGCTGCCCGATGTGTCTGGAAGCCTAGGCCTTGTCGGCCTTGCTGCGCGCCGTGCGTGCGCCACGTCCCGGCGCGTCATTGCCGGCCGGGGAGGCGTCGGCGCGAGCGTTGGATGCAGCGTCGCCGGGGGCGGTTCCGCCCGAGGTCCCGGCTGCGGCAGGTGCTGCCTTGTCGTCGCCACCCTTGGTCTCTGCCGGCATGGTGCTGGCCACGGCCTGCCGGAACTGTTCCTGCAAGAGATTCCACCAGGCGACCGCGGCCGGCATCGCGGCAGCCGCGCCTGCGCCGGTATCGGCGGCGCCATTCGGGACGCCCGCATCCGGCCGCGAAGGCGGCGGGGAGCCCGGCTGGGCGCCGGCCGGCGTTGCCGGCGCGGCCTGGCCGAAGAACTGGGCAAAGGGCGCCATCGGCGCATCGCCGCCGGTCTTGCCCATGGCCTGGGCCATGCTTTCGCTCATGGTCTTGAGCGCGGCGAGGGTGCCGCGCTGGACTTCCAGGGCCTGGATGGTTCCGCGCAGCATGCCGATGTTCAGGTTCAGCCAGGACTCCACGGCCTTGAGGTCGGCGATCTTCTTGTCCAGCTCGTCGGTCGACAGGGTACTGCCCGGCAGACCCGACACGCCGGGCATGCCGGGGATATTCATGCCGCCCCAGAGCTGCTTGACGAATTCCAGCGTATCGGTCATTCCGGCCACATTGGGCATGGGAGGCTTGAGCATGGTGGTCTCCTAGATTGGTCCCGGTTAGCGTAGCAGAGAATTAACACCGCACCAACTGTGCAAGAGGCCTGCTTTACCCTTAAAGGATAGTCGCTTTCTTCTTTAACCTCTTTTTATTAAAATTAACAATGAGAAACTAATGTTTGTTTTTATCAATAATATTCGCGATAAGAATTGAGAAGAAATGACAGAGACTTTGTTGGACAAGGTGGCGCAGCGCCGCAAGGCTGCCCGCCATCGCTTCGACGCCGGCATGCCGGACGAGGACCCGCAAGAGGAATTGACCGGACTGGCCTTATCGGGAGGAGGGGTTCGCTCGGCCGCCTTCAGCGCCGGCGTGCTGGCCGAGATGTATCACGTCCGCCAGCTCCAGGACATCGACCTGATCTCCTCGGTGTCCGGCGGCGGCTACGTGCCCCTCTCCGTCATGGCGAATGCCGGCAGCTGCAGCGCCGACAGCGCGTTCGCGGGCAACCGGCTGTACCGGGCCATCTTCGACAACCTGCACGCGTTTAACAGCAACAAGAATCACGTCCTGTTCCGCTCGATCAGGGGGCTGGTATCAGGATTGACGCTGCTGTTCGCGATCATGGCGCTGTTCTGGGTATTTGTGCGATTCGTAAATATCTACTCTCCTGGAGAGGACGTGGTCCTGATCTTACTAATCGTCAATTGCACGGCCGGCCTCTCCTACGCTTTGTTCAAAAGCCTGCGTATTTTCAGTCGGATTGCGCAGATGACGTCGGACCCCAAGAGTATTGTCATCCCGGTATTGGCGATCAACACCATCGTCGTTGCGCATTACATTTATTTATTACCGCCGGTGCAGGTCGCATTCTGGTGCGCTCTCTGCGTGGTGTGGCTGACGCTTCTGTCCGCTCAAAAGAATCCGAAGAAGCAATGGATTCTGTATTCCATTCGTCATGGCATCAATGCATTCGTCGGCAACGGCAAGGCGGCTGCGGCAGGCATGTGCGTCTTGTTCCTGGCCACCATTGTCGCCAACGCCATCATTCCACTACTGCTGGACGTGGTGGTTGCCTTCGCCGAGGCAGCGCGCAGCGGTTTCGAGTCGATGACTGTGCAAGATGCCGCATCCAGGAATGCCGAACTCGCCCGCGTGGTGGTCGTCGGGATGACCGCGCTTGCCTTCCTCGTCACCGTGCGCTGGCTCGCCACGCGCAGCAATGCGCGCTCGATGCACGAACCCTACCAGCGCTACCTCGACGAGCTGCTGAAGGGCGGTGCCGGCAAGTTCAGCGATCCCGCTCCGGACTCGGCCTGGTTTCCCCTGTGCGTCGCGAACATCTCCGTGCTCTGGAAGGGCGCGCACCGGCACGCGAACATTTCGCCGCTCGGCATCGAGCTGCCGGACGACCAGCTCTACCCCTGGGACAAGGTGGAAACCACCTCCATCGCCGAATACAAGGGCGCGATGGCGCTGTCCGGCGCGGCGCTCGATGTCGGCATCACCACCTCGCGGCTCTACCGCTACCTGATGACGACCTTCGGCATCAATACCGGCCTGTGGCTGACGAAGGACCAGGACCGCCTCCTGTCGGCGCAGGGGCCGTGCCGGATCTTCGATCTCGCCCTCACCTTCGACGACCGGGTCTCGGCCGGCAAGCGCAACTACATCAAGGCGGCCGACGGCGGACATTTCGACAACACGGGGGTGTTCTACCTGCTCAAGATCCGCGCCGCGACCATCTACTGCTTCGATGCGTCCTACGATCCCGACGATACCGCCGAATCGCTGCGCGTCCTGATGGCGCGCGCACGCCAGGAACTCGATGTCGATATCGCGCTGGACAGCGACCGCGGCGCGGTCCTGGTGTTCCGCCTGCACTACAGCGACCAGTCGAGCGGAACCCTGTTCTACGTAAAACACACCCGGGTTCCCATGCCCGGCAAGGGCTGGGGCAGGGATGTCTCGTCCAGCTTCCCGAACGACTCGACCTTCAACCAGTTCCTGTCCGAAGACCTGTTCGACGCCTACTACCAGCTCGGGCTGAACGCGGCGCGCGAGTTGTGCCGGGTGATCGACCGGCCGGCGCGGTCCGGCACGGCGTGGCGCGGTCCGCACAGGATCGCCGCCTGAGGAGTCATTCTCCAGACGTCCCGCTCCGGCACCGCGCCGCCGGAAAGCAGAGCGGCGGCGCTCAGGCTACACTGGCGGCATGAGTTCCGCTTCGTTCTTCCGCCAACGGCGCCGGGCGCTGGTGCTCGGCACGCTGGTCGTGCTGCTGCACTGGATGGCCTTGCGCCTGATCGATGCGAACATGGGCATCCCGCGCCAGTTTGCCGGCGAAGGCGGTCCTGACGCGATGCTTGCGCAGCTGCTGCCGGCGCCGAAGCACGCCGCCGGTATGCCACCCGCGCCGCTCCCGCTGCCGGTGCCCAAGCTGGCCCCGCCGCCGCTGCCCAGGATTGCGCCGCTGCCGGCCGAACTGGGCATCCCCGCCCAGGAAACGGGCGGCGCCAGCGCGGAGGCGCCGCCGTTACCCCTGGAAGCCGCGCCTCCGGTTCCCGCCCAGCCGCCAGCGCCCCTGCCACAGGCCACGGCCCAGGCCGCTCCCGCGCCGGCCGCCGAGCCACAGGCGCCGGTGCCCGCCCCCGCGCCCGAACTGCCGCGCTACACCGTCGACATGCCGCCCGCGGCCGACATCCTGCTCGACGTCGCGCGCGTCGATGCCGACGGCACCCGCTGGTCGGGCGAAGCCCTGCTGTCGTGGCAGCTGGGGCAGGACGCCTACCGGATCCGCATCGAGGCCGGCATCAAGGTGGTGTTCGCGCGCGTGAACCTGGTGGTCCTGACCAGCGAGGGCAGGCTGGGCGCGGCCGGCTTCGCCCCCGTCAAGATGACGGAGAAGCGGCGCGGCCGGGCCCTGACCGCCACCCATTTCGACTGGCAGGGCAACAAGATCAGCTTTTCGGCCTCCGAAGCCACCTATCCGCTGGCGCCGGGCGCCCAGGACAAGGCCAGCGTGCCGCTGCAGCTGGCGGCGATCGCACGCGGCGACCCCGCGCAGCTGAAGGACGACATCGATATCCTGGTGGGCGAGGACCGCGACGCCAGCGTGTTCCGCTTCCAGGCGGTGGGGCAGGAAGAGATCGACACCCGGCTCGGCCGACTCCAGACGCTGCACCTGACGCGCCCGCCCAAGCCGGGCTCGTACAAGTCGCGCCTCGACGTCTGGCTGGCGCCGGCGCACGGCTGGGTGCCTGTACAGATTCGCAATACCGAGGCGAACGGAGCGGTCACGACGCAAACGGTGAATAATATCGTCTTGAACCGACCAGGGACCTGATATGCACATGACCACGATCCGGCGCGCTGGCGCTGTCCTCTTGATGGCGGCGAGCCTCGGCGCCTGCGCCCAGGACGCCGCGCCTTCGCATCCCTCGGCCAGGCGCGCCTTCGCGCTGCCGCCCTCGGCCGACCTGAGCTACGACCTGAGCGCGCGCCAGCGCGGCTTTTCGCTCAAGGGCGACGCCCTGGTCACCTGGCGCGCCGGCGACGGCAAGTACCAGCTGAAAGCCGAATCGCGCGTCGCGGTGCTGGGCACCCTGACCGAGGACCGCAGCGAAGGCGCGATCGACGCCTATGGCCTGGCGCCGGCGGAATTCTGGGAAAAGCGCCTGCGCAAGGACCCGACCACCACCACCTTCGATCGCACCGCCAAGACCCTGCGCTTCTCCGAGAGCGAGCAGACCTATCCGCTCAAGGGCGGGGAGCAGGACCGGGTCTCGGTCACCTGGCAGCTGGCCGCGGTGGCGCGCGCGGCGGGCGACAAGCTCAAGCCGGGTGCCAGCCTGGGCTTCTTCGTGGCCGGCCGGCGCGACGCCGAGGCCTGGACCTTCAAGCTGGGCAAGCGTGAAAAGCTGCGCACCGGCCTTGGTGAACTGGAGACAGTGCTGTTCGTGCGCGAGCCGCTGGAGGATGGCCGCAACCAGACCTTGTCGGTGTGGCTGGCGCCGGGGCGCGACTGGTATCCGGTCAAGCTGCGCTTCACCGACGGCGACAAGGAAACCATCGAGCAGACCATCCGCGCCATCGACAAGCAGTGAAGTTATTGAATTTATTGCAATATTGTCCGGCTGTTCATCGTGTGTCTTTCCCGCAATTGACAAGTCCTTAAGCAGGGTCCAGGGGCTGCCAAACTGCAAATTGCCTAGTCTTAACTGTTATACTGACGCCCCCGCGGAGCAGGCCTGGCCGCGCAAGAAGACTGGTATTCCACGATGATCGACCACCTTGGCGGCGCGGCGCTGGCCGCAGACTCCTTTACGACAGCGCAGGACGACGATCCGCTGCAGGCCCACTTCCATGAAGGCGTGGCCCCCGACGAGATCGAGCAGGTGTTCCACCTCAAGCGCGCCCAGCCCATGCTGGCGGCCTTCACGGCGCTGTTCCACGGCACCCAGGACGGCGTGCTGGTGCGCCTGCTGGTGCTGCGCGAGCTGGCGGGCGACACCGCCAGCTCGGCCTTCTCGCGCGCCGACATCAACCAGAAGCTGGCCTACCTGATCCCGGAAAGCCTGGAGACGGTGCTGAACCGCCTGCGCACCCACGGCCTGCTGGCCTGGGACGCCCCGGCCTCGGTGTACCGCATCACGCCGCTGGCGCGCAACGTGCTGTCCGCCCTCGACACCCTGCTGGCCCTGGGCAAGCCCGAGGACGACGACGCCGAGATGGGCTTCCTGCTGTCGCAGGTGGCCGGCGCCCAGGCCGTGGGCGGCGTCACCGTGGACCAGCTCAAGCACCTGCTGGGCCGCCTGGTGGAGCTGACCGAGGAATTCCGCGACGCCATCGCCTCGGGTTCCGAATTCCGCCTGCGCACCTCGCAGGCCAAGTGGCACATGGCCTGCGACTGGGTGGAGAAGGGCTCGGCCATCCTGCGCGCCATCACCACCGACGAGCGCGCCGATTCGGCCACCCATAAAGCCGCCCAGGCCATCGGCCGGGCCCAGTCGGCGCTGCTGAACATGCAGGGCATGTTCTCGCGCGCCCTGAACCAGATCGAGCGCCAGCGCGTGCACCTGGGCCAGTCCGGCCTGTCGACCACCGACGTCAAGCGCTGGCTGCTGGCCCACGAGGACCTGGCCAGCCTGGCCGAAGGCGCGATCGACCGCCCGGTGGTGCCGCTGTTTACGACCCCGGCCGAGATGATCGACGTCGCCGAGACCGAGCTGCTGGCCGAGCGCGTCACCTCGACCGGCCCGAAAGGCCTGCCGAGCGGCCAGGACGCGCCCACCACCATCAACGACAACCCGGCCGGCCAGATCGAGCTGAACGACTGGATCAACAAGCTGGCCGACTTCGCCAACCTGGGCAACTTCCCCGAGTTTTCCGAGACCGGCCCCAAGAAGGTCCAGCTGCACGAGTCGCTGCTGCCGGCCAGCTTCGCCGTGGCCTCCTACCGCGCCTCGCTGCTGCCGCTGCTGGGCGACACCGCCGAGGCCAGCCTGCAGGGCCCGACCGCCGAGCTGGCGCGCCTGCCGCTGAACTTCGAGCCGGTGGACGAGATGGTCCAGCTGGACGACCCGGAAGTGGCCGCCATGTCGATCGCCACCCTTTCCCTGAATTCTTCCGAAAGCAGTACGCCCAATGAATGACGATGCACAAATCCTGATCGCGCGCCTGCTGACGCATCAGACCCTGCGCCGCGACGACAAGATGGTCAAGCGCGCGCTGTCCGACGAGCAGTTCCGCATCGAAGTCGACAAGCGCCTGCTGGAATCGGGCCTCAAACTGCTCGACAACGTGTATGCCGACCACGTCACCATCGCCCTGCACCGCAACGTGGAACCGAAGATCTTCGGCGCCAAGGATATCTGGCAGAACAACAACTTCGGCCTGACCCGCGACGGCGTGGCCCTGCTGGTGGTGCTGTGGGCGCAGATCATCCTGCCCAAGCGCGAGCGCCAGGAGACCCATGTCACGGTGGACGACGACCAGACCGACATGTTCGAGAAGGACGCGCCGATCCCGCGCGCCGAGGACACCTCGATCGGCATCTCCTACACCGCGCTGCTGTCGGACTTCGGCGACAAGCTGGGCAAGAAGACCCGCATGGACATGAACCTGGGCGTGCTGGCCAAGCTGGGCTTCATCGAGCGCCGCGGCGACGTGATCCTGGAAGGCCCGCTGCTGGACCTGATGATGGACACCGACGTGCTCAAGGAGCGCATCATCAACGGCGCGCTGGCCGAGGTGTTCAAGCGCGCCCCGCTGGCCGCCGCCCCGCGCCGCGCACCGGCCGAGGCCGAAGCCGCGAACGACCCGGTGGTCGAAACGCCGGCCGCCGACGAAGCTGCATCCGATACCCCGAACTGAGATAGCCGATGTTCCACATTAAATCACTCGAACTGGTCCACTGGGATTACTGGCAGCGGATCAAGAACATCCCGCTGGACGCCAAGATCATCACCATCGCCGGCCAGAACGGCTCGGGCAAGACCACCCTGCTGGATGCGCTGCGCACCCTGTTCGGCCTGGACTGCTCGATGGGGCGCACCTACAAGCACTACGCGCGCCACTCGGGCCAGCAAAGCGCCTGGATCCGCGCCGTGGTCGACAACGCGCCGGTCGGGCGCCAGCTGTCGAACCGTCCGTTCCGCCATTCGGGCTTCTTCTCGGACGACGAAGTCACCCTGTTCTGCCAGGTGCAGAAGAACGGCGGCGACTGGAAGCGCCAGTACCTGATGCGCCCGGGGAACGTCGATATCGAGGAAGTCACCGAGGCCACCGACTGGCTGGGCGTCGAGAATTACAGGAAACGCTTAGCATCAGCAGGCCTGTCGCCGGCGATGTCTAAAGTGCTGGCGCTGGAGCAGGGCGAGACCGACAAGCTGTGCGAGTACGCGCCGCGCCAGTTGCTGGACCTGGTGTTCCAGGTCTTCGGCGACAAGGAAGTGCTGGACGCCTACGACGAAGCCAAGCGCCACCAGCGCGACACCGAGACGGAACTGAAGCGCTTCGAGGCCGAGCTGGAGACCTCGCGCATCAACCTCGAGGGCCTGCGCCTGCGCGTCGCCAACTACCACCAGTGGGAAGACCTGCACAAGGAGAAGCGCGACCTGAAGGAAGAAGTGCTACCGGCGCTCGAATACCACGAGGCGCGCGAGAAGGCCGGCACCATGAGCCGCAACCTGCGCGAGGCGCGCAAACCCCTGGTCCAGGCCGACAGCATGCTGACCGAGAAGCGCAACCAGCTCGCGTCCCAGCAGCGCGCCCTGACCGAAGCCCAGAAGCTGGAGACCCAGCTGGAGCAGGAAGGCACCGAACTGGCGAGCCGCCTGACCCAGGTCAACGCGCGCCTGAAGCCGCTGGAAAGCGTGCTGGAACAGCGCGACCGCCTGCAGAAGCTGGCGGCGGACGCCGGCGCCGACATCGCGGAAGTCGCCAAGCAGCTGGAAGAAAAGGAAGCGGAGCTGGCGCGCCAGAAGGGCAAGCGCGAAGCCGTCTCGACCAAGATCGCCGCCGAAATGGCCACCATCTCCGCGCTGCAGGGCAAGAGCGCGATGCCGGAGCCGGAGGCCCAGCGCCTGATGCGCCGCGCGCTGCGCGACGAAGGCATCGCCCACGCCATGCTGTCGGACATCGTCGAAGTGACCGATCCGAAATGGCAGGGCGCGGTCGAAGGCGTGCTGGGCGGCTACGCCTCGGTGGTGCTGCTCGAGAAAGCCAAGGACGCACCTAGTGCCTACCGCCTGGCGGAGAAGGAACGCTATCGCCACTTCATCGTCCCGGACTGCGTCGAGGCGCCGGAAGTGAAGGACGACAGCCTGCTGTCGGTGGTGCGTTTCTCGTCCAAGGCGCCGGGCTGGCTGATCGACCAGCTGGCGCGCATCGAGCGTGTCGATTCGGTGGACGAGGGCTTCAAGACCCGCGCCGACGAGTGGATCACGCCCGACGCCTACCACCGCGAACGCCGCGGCGGCCGCTCGCTGTTCGTCGAGCCCTCGCGCTACCGTTTCGGCGCGGCCGGCAAGACCCAGCGCCTGGAAGCGATCCAGAAGCTGCTGCCTAGCCTGGAAGCCCAGGAAGACGCGCTGACCCTGACGATCTCGAAGCTGGCCACCGAAGTGGGCGGCCTGAAGGCGCGCCTGGCGGGCGTGGACGCGGCCAAGGAACTGGCCGCGCGCCAGGCCGAGTTCGAGGAAGCCGCGCGTTCGGTGGCGCCGCTGCGCACCGAGCGCCTGGAAGTGGGCGCGCGCCTGGGCGAGCTGCAGACCCTGAGCAAGAACGCGACGGTGGCGCGCACCCGCGCCGACACCGTGTGGCAGAACGCGCGCATGGCGCTGTCGGAAGCGGAAGCGGGCATGCGCCTGAACCACCGCCGCCAGCTCGAGCAGCGCACCGAGCACGCCAAGGCGCTGCTGGACATGCGCCGCAGCTGGCGCCACGTGCCGGCCAACTGGAAGAACGGCAACTGGCGCGGCGACCTGGTGGCCAAGCACCAGAACGCGCACCAGGTCAACCTGCGCCTGCAGTCGCTGGAACACGCGCTGGCGCGCGACGACTGGGAACTCGATCCGACCGTGATCGACCAGTACCAGCGCCTGAACGACCAGCTGCAGAACCGCCAGAGCGAGACCGAGGAGCGCCGCTACCAGAACAACCGCGCGATCGAAGCCACCGGCAATGCGCGCGGGGCCTATATCGAGCGCCTGCGCTACACGATCAAGACCTATACCAAGAACATCAAGGAACTGGGCGAACTGGCGGGCATCGATGTCCAGGCCGACCCGGTGCGCCTGGAGAACGACGACGTCCAGCTGGCCCAGGCCGGCCTGCACGTGCGCTTCAAGTTCGACGGCAAGGACCAGATCGGCATGAACGACGGCGAAGCCTCGGGCGGCCAGCAGGTGATGAAGTCGCTGGTACTCCTGATCGGTTTGCTGAAGTCCGAGGAAGGCTCGGGCGGCTTCGTCTTCATCGACGAACCGTTCGCCCACCTGGACATCCGCAACATCCAGCTGGTCGGCGAGTTCCTGAAGAACACCGACGCCCAGTACCTGATGACCACGCCGCTGACGCACAATACGGACGTCTATGATCCTTCGGAGCTGACGCTCATCACCAGCAAGAAGAAGAAGGATGTGCAGTGGGCGCAGCCGATCTTCGTGCTGCAGCGGAGGAAAGAGGCGGCGAAGGCTGCATGATAAAAAACGGGACCTGCGGGTCCCGTTCTTGTTTGTGCCGTCGGGGCGTGTATCGTGTGAAATTGCCTAACAGCTAGCAATTCTGAGCAAGCTCAACATTTGGTCAACATCGCGGAAATATGATTCCTTCCTTGTGAACTGCGGGAAGATCATCGATGAACCTGAATGAATTGGCAGGGCTGTTCTCCGGGCTGAGCGAGACGGATCGTCCGATTCGCTTACGCCTGTCGGGTGCGCAGGCGCTATTCGATCACGTGTTACTGGTGAAAAGTGTCGCTGGCCACGAAGCACTGTGTGGTGGCCTCGAATACCGCTTGCTGTGCGTCTCGCTCGATGCCAAGTTGCCACTCAAGGAATTCATCGCCTTACCCGTCGAACTACAGTTCGTTACCGACCGTGGACAGTTGCGCTCAGTCTGTGGAATTGTCGCACAGGCGGCATCCGGAGAAAGCGACGGCGGATTGGCCACCTATCGACTCGTCGTGCGCGATGCGCTCGCCTTGATGGAGCAGCGTACGAACACCCGTGTCTTTCGAAATACTAACGAGGTAGAACTTTCCGCTGCACTGCTTGCCGAGTGGCGCGCGATAAACCCGATTCTTGCAAGCGCTTTCAGATTCGATATGTCGGGTATTGCGAACACCTACCCGGCCCGAGAATTCATTCATCAACATAATGAATCCGACGCAGCCTTCCTGCGGCGCCTCTGGAAGCGGCAAGGCATCTCCTGGTTTTTCGGCCAGAGAAAGCCGGCGATTGGGGCAGCAGCGAAGCGCCTGCGCACACGCTCGTCCTGTTCGACAGCCCACAGTGCCTGGCGCAAAACGCTGCCGGCGCCGTCCGCTTTCATGCCGATGTCGCCACTCACTCGGCAGACAGTGTGTTCGGTTGGAGCGCGGCGCGTTCCCTCAAGGCGGGAAGCATTATGCGGCAGAGCTGGGACTATCGTTCAGGTCGCATGATGTCGGCGCAGACCCCCACAGTCATGCGGCAAGGGCAAGCCGGCGACCAGTTCTCCATCAGTCTGGACGACTATCTTATCGATGCCCCGCATACCGGCGACGATCTCCGCGATTACCGCCGGCTTGGCGAGCTACGCATGCAACGGCATGAATACGAGGCCAAGTGTTTTCATGGCGAGAGCGGCGTTCGTGATTTTTGCGTTGGCGAATGGATGCGGCTTGACGGTCACCCGGAGATCGATACCCATGCATCGAGCGAGCGTGAGTTCGTCCTGACTGAATTGTCCGTGAGCGCCGAGAACAATCTTCCCAAGACGGTCGATGACAAGGTGAGGCGCTTGTTTGCCGCGAATCACTGGGATCGCGCGGCTACCTTCGCAGAATTGGACGCGGCCAGCGAACAGCGCGGCATGAAGTATACGAATCGATTTACCTGTGTACGGCGCGGAATACCAATCGTCCCCGCGTATGATCCCCGCATCGACCTGCCACGCGTTAGCTTGCAAAGCGCGATCGTGGTCGGCCCGCCTGGTGAAGAAGTGCACTGTGACGCGCTCGGACGAGTGAAATTGCGCTTCCCTGGCACCCGTGACCAAGACCACGCAAGCGGCCCGGGGGCATCCAATAGCGATGCCGATTCAGCCTGGGTACGGGTTGCCGGCCATTGGGCCGGCGACCGATGGGGAAGCATCAGCCTTCCGCGCATCGGCGACGAGGTCCTGGTCGATTTCCTGGGCGGTGACCCGGACAAGCCGGTGGTCGTTGCACAAGTCTATGGGGCAGGACAGCCGCCGGCATTCAGCCACATAGGAGAACTGCCCGGAAATCGCTTCCTCGCAGGGATCAAGAGCAAAGAAGTCAAAGGGAGCCGTTATAACCAGCTGCGACTGGACGACACGCCAGCGCAAATCAGTGCGCAGCTCGCCAGCGAACACGGACATAGCGAACTCAATCTCGGCTGGCTAAGCCGGCCTCGCATCGACGGAGAAGGCAAGGCGCGCGGTGAAGGTGCGGAGCTGCGTTCCGATCAGGTAGTGGCGATACGTGGCAAAGCTGGTGTCTTGATCAGTGCCGACGCACAGGATCGTGCTGGAGGACAGATGCTGCAGCGGGACGCCTTGGTCGATTTAACCGAGGTGCTCCAAAGTGTTCATCGGCAGTTGTCGGAGCTGTCCGAAACGCATCATGCCGATGCAACCGACGCGGTCAAACTGGACAATTTGCTTCGTCGGTTGAAATCCTGGGACGCCGGGTCGAATGTCAATCCGGGCGGCGACGCAGGCCAATCGTCGGTCGTTGCCCTCAGTGCCCCGGCGGGTATCGCCATCAACAGCCAGGACAATCTGCTACTCGGCGCACAAAGCCAGGTAGACCTCATCAGCGTAGGAAACACGCAGGTGTCAGCCGGTAAGGACCTCCTTGCACGGGCCGCGGGAAAGGTGAGCATTTTCGCGCACAAGCTCGGCATGAAAATGATCGCAGTGTCAGGAAAGCTGGAGCTGCAAACTCACAATGAGGATATCGAAGTGACCTCGGCTAAGCGCATTGTGCTGAGTGCGGCTGAGGAAATCATTCTGCAGGCCCCGAAGGTGAAATTCATGGCGAAGGGCGCGCAAGTCGACATAGGCGGAGATGCGATCGTTCAGCAGTGCAGTGGTGATCACACGATCAAGTCGGCAAAGTTTGCGCATGTAACCGGCGGCGGCGGGAGTGTAGCCGATCTCAAATTTCCGGCAAGTGAAATCAAGACGGACGAACGTATCGTGCTGTTCGATTCGCAGACCGGGCTTCCAGTCAAGGACCGGGGGTATCGCGCGGTTCTCGAGGATGGACAGGTCATCGAAGGGAGGACAGATGCGGAAGGCCGTACGTCATTGATGCAATCGGCGGCGATGGGGGAAGTGGAAATCACGATCGATCCGTTTGGCAGCACATCATGACGGTTGGAATATTGAGGAGATATCGATGACCGAACCTACTCGAAGGTTGCCCGATCCTGAGATCGGCCCTGATGGCAAACTGATTGCGAAGAGCGTTCTGACTCCAAAGGCGATGAAGACGCGTGGCGCAATTCCAGTTCCACCAAATAAGGTGATTCCAGTGATCGTCGTGCCAGGAATCATGGGTTCAAATCTGCGTGCCAACACAAACGAGAGGCTTCCCCAAAACGAGGAACTCAAGCGCGGTGATCCTGCATGGCGGCCGCCGAACGGAATCTTGGCAGGACTCGCAGAGGCGACCGAGTGGAAGGGCCGCGACCCCAGACAACGTCAGAAAATTCTCGATGGCGACACGCTGGAAGTGGATGACCAGGGACTGATCGATATCCCAGGGTATTTAAACTGGATTCCCGAACGGCGCGCGCGCCAATGGGGATGGGGCGAGGTGCATTGGGACAGTTATGGGGGGCTGCTGTGTGAACTCCAGCGCAATCTGAATAGTACCTTTACCCGTACTCGGCATCTTGGGAAAACAACACCCAATGACCATTGGGATATGGTAATGCGATACGACCGTTCTAGATGGAGCGCCGCGGATATGCCGGCGCTGACTGAAGTGGAACTAAAAAAATTCGCGGAATACCAGTATCCCGTCTATGCCTGTGGCTATAACTGGGTTCAATCTAATGAGCTGTCTGCCGAACGTTTAAAGAAAAAGGTGCTTGACGTCATCGCTTTTTGGAGTGAGCGAAAGTACGAGTGCAAACAAGTTATTTTGGTCACTCACTCGATGGGCGGATTAGTAGCACGGGCATGTGCTAAACAGATTCCAGAAAAAATAGTCGGTATCGTACACGGCGTCATGCCAGCACTAGGAGCCCCCTTATGTTATCGGCGCATTGCCTGCGGCACTGAAAGCTCTGCGCCTGGCAAGAGTTGGGATGAGAATATCGCTATGGCGAAGTTTTCCGAAATCGCCGGAGATACGACGGAAAAGACGACGCCAACGATGGCAACCGCTTGTGGTCCTTTAGAACTGCTTCCCAATCACCTTTACCCTTCGCCGTGGCTGTTTGCGTCGATGAAGGGTATTGATGGAAAAATCTCCGATCTTATCCCCCTGCACTCAGGAAATCCCTACGACTTATATCGGGATATAAAATCTTGGTATCGGCTTATCAATCCGGCGCTTGCGGACCCTGCTAAAAAATACAAAAAGAAGAAGGGTGGTGGCGTCGTTGTAGAAATTACGAAGGCGATTAATCAAGCAGAAAAATTCCACACCAAAGTGCTAGATTCTTATTATCATCCGAACACCTACGCATATTATGGGGTCGATAATGATCAATTATCTTTTGGAAAATTCTGTTGGGTAACTACTGATCAGGCGGCGGCAACAGAAGGAATAAGGAAGATTTTGCCGGCCTCGCGTCCGTCATCGCATACATTCAACGGAGGACGAAATGTCGAATTGCCTAGCCATGACAATTTCTCCGGTGGCACCATGCACTTTTTGCCATCAGAACAAGATACTGCTGGTGACGGCACCGTATCTCAATACTCAGGCGCCGGGCCACAAGGAAAAATCAAAAGATTATTCGGCACACGCGGATATGACCACCAAAGCAGCTATAAAAATGGACCAATGCTGGCACTAACTAAGCACCTTATTGTAAAGATGGCTCAGGAGGCCGCGTGAAACCATTAGGATCGGTGAGGAATTGGGTGGTCATTGGGCTGGTGATGGCGATTGTTGTGTCAGCTTGGGGACACTCGGCAATGCGTATTGATCGGGATAATGCAAAGGTGAGAGCAATGATGCAGAAAACGAAAACAGTATGTGTGGGAAGATTTTTGATCGAACTGCCAGAAAATGCAAAAGTCAGGTTTGGCACGCCGCAAATTGCGGGTGTAACAATCAATGTTGAACCAGAATATTCCGACGAACGGTTGAGGTCGGACATTGAGGAGCGCGAGAAGAAGCTTAGGGGAGAAAAAAATGAATATGGTTCTCCATCGCTTGAGAAAAAGATGATTGTGGAAGCTGTAAACTTCGAGTCAACACTATTGTATTTCGCTCGTACAAAACCGTTGGAACTCATCGAGTATGGGAAACCGGTAAAAGGGAAGGGAGACGGAATCACCGTTGAAGGTCTCGGAATAAAAAATGGAAATTTTTATAGATTCTTCGCGGACGATTTGGCTTCTCCACAAAATGAAGATAATGTCCTTGATATTGCAAAAAAATTCGAAGCGCGTAGTAACGACGGTATTCCGAGCAAGCCGGGATTCTGTATCAAAAACGGCTTAGTTCATGATCCATTGACGCCTGATGATAATGAAATGATAACGATGTTTGTATCGTTGGAAGGATATCCTGATATAGTGATAAGGCTCGACACATCAATAAATGTAGACGATATGGTAGAGTCGCTCTTCGAAAGAGAGGCTAAAAATGACATAAAGCGCGACTACGCATCTCATTTCAAGTCTTTACGATATGGGAAACGTACGCTTAACGGAATCGAAGGTGAGGAGGTCGGCGACAAGATCAAGGAGTTGAACGGCACCAGTGCGCATTCGTTCATGTGGGTTGGACTCGGTAAAATGCGCGATGTGCTTGCACCTTCGGTCACGCTCGAATTGCATACCGGCCGCGGAAGACCAGGCGAACCCCGAAATTCCAGTCTGTCTGACGAAGCTGTTCTTCAATTGTGGGATCGCATTTCGTCCAGTCTGCGTATAAGACCCACCTCGCCCACCGCCGCTGTAGCCGCTGTACCGCTAGGGGAACTCGTCCCGACAGGTAGCCCGTGTCCTCAAACTGGCTATTGGGAATGCGTAGAATCGGGTGAGGTCGAAGGCGATCCGCGCAGGTTCTTCAAGAAAGACGAACAAATGTCTCACGCCACCGTACGCGCTGAGTCGAGTTTATGGCAAAAGTTCCGCGGCGATCAGCCTGTTCGCAGACTCAGGACTACATGGAAGCTAGTCGCTTACGAAGCAATCCCGGTAGAGCAGGTAGAAACTCGGCATGAACAGCCGGTAGGCAACCTCCATGCTGGTGAGAACAGGCTGCAAGGCGCGGGATCAAGCGATGGTCCTGGCATTGCAGATTCCGGCCTTGATCAAGCTTAGTGCTTTCAGTGCATATCCTAAAACGCGTCCGGACGAAATGACCGGCGGCGTACCACGGAAATGCTTACCATGGAGCCTTGTTATGCCGAATGTGATTCGCTTGGGAGACCCAACTTCCCACGGTGGTAAAGTCGTAAAAATCTCAGCAACACATTACACGATCGAAGGCATTGCAGTGGCCCGCGTGGGAGATCTGTGCTCGTGTCCATTAATAGGGCATGAAGGGTGCACGATTGCCGAAGGCAATTCTAATCACACCGTCGAAGGCATTCCAGTTGCCTACGAAGGACATAAGACGACCTGTGGAGCAGAGTTGATCGCTAGCCAAACCATTTTCCGTGCTGGATAATTCCTCTTTGCGGATGTAGATGTGCGTAGCTGCGGTCATTACTTGCCAGATTGCGCTGCTGGAGCTAAACGGGAGCTGATTCTAAGTACCATGTGGCAGGAAGGAACAGGTTTCTCATACCATATCGATCTCTTGCCGCATCCGCCGCCGCCAGCGCAGCAAGCCTGCGGAGTAGCAAGCGAAGTAGCCGGCAGTGAGCCCCACGCACAGCATGGTCAGCGGCGAATCCGTCAGCCGCTCCGGCGCCACGCCCTTGCCCTGGTTCGAATAGATCTCGACCCCGATGTACAGGATGCGCGCCACCAGGATCATGGCCATGATGATCCCCAGGCGCGCGTTCGGCGTGAAGTAGTAGCCCTGCGGCGTATCCTCGAAGCGCGACAGCTTCAGTCCCCACACACCATAGCCGATGCCGCCCGCCGTTCCCACCAGCAGGGCCGCCAGGTTGTAGGGGTTGTCCAGCAGCTGGGCCGCCGGCACCAGGATCATGCCGCCGAACACCAGGATGGCAGTGTAGTGGCGCGAGACGATCGAGCGCTGGCGCGTCATCCGGGCGGCGATGCGGCGGTAGATGCGCCAGACCAGCAGCGGGGTCAGGACCAGCAGGGCCAGGGTGGTGATCGTGATTTCCATGGGGCGATTTTAGGTCGAAAGCGGCATTGTAATCGACAGCCCCGGCCGGCATGGCAAGCGCCGGGCGCCGAGCCGGCGTGGTAAGGTGTTCTTCCAGCCAGATCCTAGGAGAACCCGGCCATGTACACTGTTTTTCCTGTGCAAGCCCACCGCGCACCCGATCCGGTGCCGATCGAAGAACCGGCGCCCGAACCTTTCGACGCCCCCCATCCGCACCACCAGCCGGGCCACCACACGCCCGCGAACGAAGAGCCGATTCCTGACCACAAGCCCAGCTTGTTGCACTAATCAAAGGCCCAGGAGTACAGGACGTCCAGGGCGGTGTTGGTGCCGGTCTGGAACTGCAGCGTGATCCGCGGATTGAGCTTGTAGCGCAGGCGCACCAGGCTCGAGGCCGTCGTTGCGCCCTGCTCGAAGCTCAGGTAGGCGCGCGAGGAGATGCGCTTGCCCACCGTGACCACCGTTCCCTCCAGGCCCGTCGCCTGGCCGTTGGCCTGCTTCAGGCCCAGCTCGTCCACGTTGAGCGAGTTCTTGAGCTTCGAGGTGATGCCGCCGCTGCCGCCCTTGCCGCCGAGCAGGGCGCCGGCCGCTGCCGCCAGCACGTCCTTCTCGTTGCCGCTGGTGCCTTCCATGCCATGTCCCAGCACCAGCCAGGACAGCTTCTCGCTGTCCGGCACGTTCGGGGTCGACACCAGCCGCGCCTGCGGCGCCTGGGCGGTGCCGCGCACCTGCACGCCGGCTTCCACATTGGTCTCGGACAGCTGCTCGCCCTCCGGGCGCTTGCGCACCGCGAGGACGTCGAGCGCCGGGTTGTCGTAGGCGCCGCTGAAGGTGATCACGGCGCGCTCGATCGCCAGGCGCTGTCCGTAGGCGGCGTAGGTGCCTTCGGTCGCGCGGATGGTGCCGTTGACGCGCGGCGGGCGGGCGCCGGTCTTGCGCACCCGCGCGCTGCCGGCCAAGGTCGCATCGATGCCCATGCCGCGCAGTTGGAATTCGTCGCCCAGGTCGAGCCGCAGGTCGACCATCAGGGGCATCTCCTTCTCTTCATTGGACGGCACGGTCTTGACCCCGCGTCCCAGGACGATCACGTCGTCCGACATGGTCGGGCGGCCCTGGGGCGCCAGTTCGATCAGGGCGCGGTCGGTCTTGAAGCGGCCTTCGAGCTCGAAGCGGTCGGCGTCGCGCACCAGCGCGGCCTGGCCGCTGATCACCACCGTGCGGTCGGGGCGCGACAGGGCTTCCAGCTTGTTGGCCGTCAGGCGCAGGTTGGCGCCCGCCAGCCCGCTCGAGAAGCGCACGAAGCCTTCGGCCGAGGCGCTGCCCTGGCGGCCCTGGAAGGCCAGGCGCTGCAGTTCCAGGCGGTCGCCCGCGAGCTGGGCGCGCAGCTCGCCGTTCTGCAGGCGCACGCCTTGCTCGGCCCAGCGCACGGCCAGCTTGTCGCCGCTGACGGTGCCGTTCAGGCTCGGAGTGCCGATGGTGCCGCCGCCCGTGAGGGCCAGGCGCAGCGCGCCATCGAGCTCCAGCCCCGGCTGGCCCGCCAGCGGCGCCAGCCAGGCGATCGAGGCCATGTCGGCATTGGCCGACATGCGCAGCGGGCTGTCGCGGTCCAGGCGGCCGCGCAGCAGCTGGGCATTGGCTTCGAGGTTGGCGCGGCCGGTGCGGGCGCCGTCGAGGTCGAGGCGCACCCGCAGCTTGCTGCCGACTACGTTGGCGCTGGCCTCGAACTGGCGCAGCCCCAGGGCGACCGGCGTATCTCCGCCCAGGATGGCGTCGCCGCGCTCGCGGAACACGCGTACATTGCCGTCCAGGGCAGGGGCGCCGCCGGCCACCGCCGGGGCGCGCAGGTCGAGCGCCCACTGCGCGCCCAGGGTCAGGTCGCCGCGCGCGTTGTCGCGTATCGCCGGCGAGAACTGGGCCAGCCAGGTCAGCGGCACGTTGTCGGCGTGGCCGCGGCTGGTCCAGCGCGGGCCGTTCTTGGCGAGGGTGTCGATTGTGACGCTGCCCGAGGGCAGCTTGACCACGGCGCCATTGAAGGCAATGCGTTCCGGCGTGGCCAGGCCCAGGATGCCGGAGCCCGGCGCGCCGGCGATGCGCAGCGGCACCGGGGCGGCCAGGCTCATGGCGTAGCGGCCGCGGTTCTGCAGCTGGGCCAGAGTGCCGTTCCAGGTGTCGCCGGCCAGGCCGCCGCGCACTTCGGTATTCGCATCGAAGGCCTCGCCGCGCGCCGCCAGGCGCAAAATATGGGCGCCGCGCGTGCCTTCCGATTGCAGGCGCAGGCTCGCCACGCGGGTCTCGCCGCTGGCGTAGTCCTGCACCTGGACGTCGGTCACGAAGGGATCGCGCGCCCCGCGCCCGGCGCCCAGGTTGGCGCTGGCGCGCAGCGAGCGCAGCGTGTGCGTGCCGAGCAGCTTCAGGTTCTGGCCGTCGAGCGAGGCGCTCAGGGACGGCGTGTCCATGGTGCCGGACAGGGTGCCGGCGCCGCGCAGCGCGCCGCCGTAGTCGGGACCGAGGGCCGCCAGCTGAGGCGCGTCGATGCGCCAGTCCAGGCGGTCGCTGCCTGCGCCGAAACTGCCGCGCGCGTTCACGATGTTGGGCCCCACATGCAGGTCGATGTCGGCATTCGACACATGGCGCCGGTCGGCCGCCAGTTTGGCATGGCCCCAGAAGGGCGACTTCGACAGGGTCGAATCCCGTACCCGCAGGTCGAGCGCGCCGCGCCAGTCCTTGCCGGCGCGGCCACTGGCATCAAAACTGGCATTGATGTCGCCGGCCAGGGGCGAACCGAACGCGGCCGGGTTGAAGCGCTGGGCCGTGCCGCTGGCCTTGATCTCGAGGGCCTTGGCGCTAGTCGTGCCAACTGCGGGCCCGGCGAGCCAGGCGTCGCCGCTGGCGCGCAGGCGGCCCGCATTGCCCTGGCGCTGCTTCGGCGCCCAGCCCAGGCCTTGGGCGTCGAGGTCGAAGCTGGTGCGCGGGGCCGCCATGGTGCCGGTAGCCACGCCGCTAGCCGTCACCGCGCCGTACAGGTCGGCGCGTACGGCGGCCAGGTCGCGTCCGTCCACGCGCCATTGCAGCTTGTCGCCCGCGCCGCCGAAGGCGCCGTCCAGGGCGACCGTGTTGCGGCCCAGGGCCAGGTCGGCGTCGATGCCGCTGATGCGCCTGGCGTTGGCATGCAGCTTGCCGCTGCCGCTCAGCGCCTGGCCGAGCAGGCGGCTGCGGCGCACGGCGAAATCGGCGTCCACGCGCCAGGCGGGCGCCAGCGCGCCGGCCGCGTTGACGCTGGCGTTGATGTCGGCTTCCGGATAATCGCCCAGGGAGGATGGATCGAAGCGGCTGGTGCTCACGACGCCCTTGAAGGCCTTGTCGCCGGTGAGCTTCATGCTGCCGCTGGCGTTGACGCTTCCCGCGCCGGCCGACAGGCGCGCTTCGCGCAGGGTCAGCACATTGTTCTCCAGGGTGGCCAGGGCGGCCAGGCGCATGCCCTTGTCCAGCAGGTTCGCTTCCAGGGTCTGGCGCGTGGCTTCGTTGGTGAGCTGGATGTCGCCGCGGATCGCCGTCGGCTTCATGCTGGCGTGGATGCCTTTCAGGTCGAAGCGCTCGGTGTGCAGGGCGAAGCGGGCGGTACCCAGGCCTTTCGCATCCTTGCCGCGTTCGACGCCGCCCTTGCCCGTGAAGCGGCCTGCCGCGCCGAAGTCGAGCAGCACATCCGAGACCTGGAGCGCGTCCAGGCTGCCCCCCAGCTGGCCGCGCATGGTGCGCAGCGGCAGGCGCTGCTGGTCGATGGTGCCGGCCGGGCCGTCGTTGACGAGGTCCACCCGGCCGCTGATGTTGCGCTTGTCGTCCAGCTTGCCGCTGACGGCCAGGGTCAGGTCCGCGGTCGGCAGGGAAGGATTGAAGAAGCCGGGGTCGATATTGCGCGCGTTGATGCGCACGGCGCGCAGCGGAATGGGGGCGAAGGGCGACAACTCCAGCCGGCCTTCGCCGGCGGCGCGTCCGGCCTGGCCGCTGGCGTCCACCAGGGTGGTGTTCAGGTCGCCGCCGACTTTCAATTTCAGCTGGGCCGCTCTCTTATTTGGCAAACCCTCGGCTTGCGCCGCGGATTGCGTGAAACTGCCGGCGCCATCGAGCTTGAAGGGCCGTTGCGCACCGACGCTGGCATTGGCCGCCACCAGGCCCCAGGGCGTGGCGGCGCTGGCGTCGCGCAGCACCCAGCTCCGCTTGTCGCCCTTGAGCTTGAGGCGGATGTCGTCGATGCGGGTTTCGGCGCCCTTGCTGACAAACGTCGCCCGCGCCAGGCGCGCGTCGTTGATGGCGATCGGGAAGGGCGGAGCGAGCGAGGCCGGCATGGTGGTGGGCTCCTCGCTTTCCTTCAGGGTTTCCATGCGCAGGCTGGCCGCATGCAGGCTGTCGACCAGGACCCCGCTGGAGACGATCTGGCGCGGCGACCATTGCAGGTCGATCTTGTCGGCCACCACCAGCCGCTCGTCGGTGCGCCAGACGATGCGGTCGATGTGCATGGCGCCGTACAGCGAGCCCGACACGCCGGTCATGGTGAGCTTGCCGCCGCTGGCCTTGGCCACGCGCTGGGCGATCATCTGCAGGGTGGTCTCGCGCCCCAGGTACCACAGGGCGCCGCCGACCAGCACGCCGGTGACGGCGACGCCGATCGCCACGCGGCGCGGCCACTTGCGCTTGCGCGGCGCCGGGCCTGAAGCGCCTGGCGTGCTGTCGGAAGGAGTGTCCTTGGTATCCATCAGAAGGTGAACCCGAGTGAGAAATGCAGGCGCGCCTTGCGCACCGCGTGCCCATAGGCCAGGTCGACGTTGATCGGACCGACCGGGCTGCGCCAGCGCGCGCCGACGCCGTAGCCCGCCTTTGGATTCAGGTCGCCCACCTTGTCGGCCGCGTTGCCGACGTCGTAGAACACGGCCACTCCCCAGGGAGGACGGAACCAGTACTGGTATTCGGCACCAGCGGTGGCCAGGTACTTGCCGCCGACGATGGCGCCGTTCTCGCGCACGCCCAGCTCGCGGTAGCCATAGCCGCGCACCGACTGGTCGCCGCCGGCGCGGAACAGGAAGGTGGAGGGTACGCCCAGTTTCTCCTTGGACGCCACCGCGCCGAATTCGCCGCGCAGCACCAGGGTACCGGTTTCGCCCAGCGGCTTGAAGGCCTGGCCGCGCAGGTAGAGGCGCAGGAATTTTTCGTCGGTCAGGATCGGCAGCAGGGCGCCGCCCAGCTGGCCGCTCAGCACATAGCCGTTGGTCGGCTGGATCAGGCTGTCCAGCTTGCGCCGCGTGATGCTGTAGGTGAGCGGCAGGCTGCGCGTGCGGGTCGAGGGCGCGGGCGGCACTTCGCGTTCCTCGGTCAGCGCTTCCAGGGTCAGGCTGCGTTCCAGCAGCGGCGTGCCCCAGCTGCGCCGTGCGGCCACCGTGGCCAGGGTGGTGATCTCGCCGCGCACGTCGTTGCGCTCGATGCCGGCGCCGACGCTGTCGTTGTAGCCCTTGGGCGTGGTCGGCCAATAGAAATCGACGCGCGCGGTCTGGCGCTTTTGTTCGTACAGGATGTCGCTCTTCATGCGCTTGCCCAGCACGTTCAGGTCGTCGTAGCTGAGCTGGGCGCGCCCGCCTGTGTCGGTCGAGAAGCCGACGCCGACCTCGACGTGCTTGCGCTTGTTCTCGGTCACGCGCACCAGCACCGGCAGCACGGTGGGGCCGATCGGCGTCTGCGGGCTGGAGGCGCCGTCCTCGTCGCCGTCCTTCAAATCTTCCAGCTCGGCGTTGAGCACGGCGCGCATGTCGGCGCTCACTTCGACGCTGCTGAAATAACCGGTGTCCTGCAGGCGCGACTGGAGGGCCTGGAGCGCGGCTTCGCTGTACTCGTCGCCCGGCTTGATCTGGTTCAGGTTGGTGATCACGTTGCGCGAATAGCGCTTGAGGCCGCGGATGCGCAGCTCGCCGAAGCGCATTTCGGGGCCGCTGTCGATCACGACGCGCAGCAGGGCGCGGTGTTCGTCCGGGTCGACCGTGGCGCTGGTCTCGACCAGCTGGGCGCGCGGGAAGCGGGTCTGGGCCACGTCGCGCAGCAGGGCGCGCTTGGCGGCTTCCCAGTCGCCCTGGACGAAGCGGGCGCCGACCGGCAGGCTCCAGCGCTGGCGCAGGGCGTTGGCGTCGAAAGGCGCGGCGCCCTTGTCGAAGGGGACGAAGCCGCGCAGTACCAGGTCGACGTCGCCGACCAGCACCGGCTGGCCCGGGTCGACGATCACGCGCGCCACCGGGCGGCTGCCGCTGGTGTCGAGACCGGCCGAGACGGTGGGCGAGTAATAGCCTTCCGTGGCGACCAGGGTCTTGACCTGTTCAGGCGCTTCCTTGACCAGGCGCTGCAGCTGCTCCAGGTCGACGCGGGAGTTGCCGCGCCAGCGCATCAGGTCGAGGTTATCTTCCAGCAGTTCCTCGAGCCGGCGCGGCGCATCGATGCGCACCGTGTAGTCGACCCCCTGGGTATCTCCCTGCGCCGCCGCTGCCGAGACGAACAACAGGGCGCCAATGCCAAGCATGAGGCGTGGCACGGGGCAGGGACGGGTGATCGATCTTTCAGGAAACATACGACTCCAGTGAGAATTCTTTCGGCATCTTAATAGATAGTCAAAATCGATGGCGAACAGTTAACTGTAGAGTGCGGGGTGGGGCGCGACCGTGCGTCGGCACACGGTGCGCCGGATTTGTGCCAGAATCCGTGGTTTTCCGCGCCCGCTCGGGCACCATCTCTTTCCAGACCATGAACACGCCATCCCAAGACACCGCACTCGTCCTGTTCAGCGGCGGCCAGGACTCCACCACCTGCCTCGCCTGGGCCCTGCAACGCTATGCCCGCGTGGAGACGATCGGCTTCGACTATGGCCAGCGCCACGCGATCGAGCTCGAAGTGCGTCCGACCCTGCTGGCCAAGTTGCGCGCGCTGGACCCGGAATGGGATGCGCGCCTGGGCGAGGACCACATGATCGACCTGGCGCTGATCGGCAAGATCTCGGACACGGCCCTGACCAGCAACGTGGAGATCGCGATGCAGGAGAACGGCCTGCCGAATACCTTCGTGCCGGGCCGGAACCTGCTGTTCATGACGGTGGCCGCCACCGTCGCCTACCGCCGCGGCCTGAACGTGCTGGTGGGCGGCATGTGCGAGACCGATTTCTCGGGCTATCCGGACTGCCGCGACGACACCATGAAGGCGATGCAGGTGGCCCTGAACCTGGGCATGGCCACGCGCCTGAAGGTCGAGACGCCGCTGATGTGGATCGACAAGGCCCAGACCTGGGAGCTGGCCGAGCAGGAAGGCGGCGAGGCCCTGGTGGACCTGGTCCGCTTCGACACCCACACCTGCTACCTGGGCGAGCGCGGCGCCGCCCACGACTGGGGCCATGGCTGCGGCGCCTGCCCGGCCTGCGCGCTGCGCGCGCGCGGCTACGCCCAGTACAAGGCAAGCAAAGAAGGCTGACACCGGAGGCCCTCGTGCGCCTGGCCATCCTCACCGACCTGCACGCAAACCGCGAGGCGCTCGAGGCTTGCCTGGCGCATGCCGGACGCCAGCGCGCCGACCAATATGCCTTCCTGGGCGACCTGGTGGGCTACGGGGGCGATCCCGGCTGGGTGGTCGACACCGTGATGGAGCATGTGGCGCGCGGCGCGCTGGCGGTGCAGGGCAACCACGACTACGCCGCGACCCACGCCGAACGTCCCGGCATGCAGCTGGAAGCGCTGCAGGCGCTCGAATGGACGCGCGCCCAGCTCTCTCCTGAACAAAAGGACTTCCTGGCGCGGCTGCCGCTCATGCAGCAGTATGGCGACGCGCTGCTGGTGCACGCCAGCGCCTGGCGTCCGGAGAAATGGGAGTACGTGACCGGCCCGGAGCAGGCCGCGCGCAGCTTGGGGGCGACGGCCAGCCGCCTGGTGTTCTCGGGCCACGTGCACGTTCCGGCGCTGTACCGGCGCGCCGACGATGGCCGCATGGGCAGCCACCTGCCGGCCGCGGGCAGCTCCATCGTGCTGGATCCGCGCCACCGCTACCTGGCGATCGTCGGCGCGGCGGGGCAGCCGCGCGACGCGGACAATGCGGCCTGCTATGCGCTGTTCGACGACGCCACGCGCGAGCTATGTTTTTACCGCGTGGCCTACGACCACGGCGCGGCGGCGCGTAAGGTGATCGCGGCGGGGCTGCCGCTGGTGTTCGCGATGCGGCTGATCGAGGGGATTTGACCTACCCTCGTAGGGTTGGCGGCTCTGCCGCCGACGCGGCGGTGGTTAGCGGCTCCGTTTTCGCGCACGAACGGGCGGACGCAAGTTGAACGCGTCGGCGGCGAAGCCGCCAACCCTACAGTGGGCGAATCAGCAGTAGCGCCGCACCAGCCCCGGCACCGCCTCCTGCTCCACCGGAGGACTGAACAGGAAGCCCTGGAATTCGTCGCAATCCATCTCGCGCAGGATTGCCAGCTGTTCCGGCGTCTCCACCCCTTCGGCCACCACCTTGAGCTTGAGCCCGCGCGCCAGGTTGATGATCGACAGGGCGATGGCGGCGCTGTCGCCGTCGCGGTCGAGGTCGCGCACGAAGGCGCGGTCCACCTTCAGGCGCGCCACCGGGAAGCGCTTCAGGTAAGCCAGGCTCGAATAACCGGTGCCGAAATCGTCGATCGACAGCTCGACCCCGAGCGCGCGGATCTCGTGCATCAGCGCGTCGACTTCGTCTTCGCGGCTCATGAGAGCGGTCTCGGTGATCTCCAGTTCCAGGCAGCCGCTCCCGATGCCGTGGCGCGCCAGGCAGCCGCGCACGGTGTCGAGCAGGTCTTTCTGATAGAACTGGCGCGGCGACAGGTTGACCGCCACCCGCACCGGCCGTCCCAGCTGCTCGCGCCAGTCGCGCATCAGGCGGCAGGTTTCCTCGAGCGCCCAGGCGCCCATCGGGATGATCAGGCCGGTGCGCTCGGCGATCGGGATGAACTGGACCGGCGAGACCTCGCCCAGCTCGGGGCTGGTCCAGCGCATCAGGGCTTCGAAGCCGACCACCTGTTCGCCGTCGATGGTGACCTTGGGCTGGAACACCAGGCGCAGTTCGCGCCTTTCCAGCGCGCGCCGCAGGTGGGCTTCGACGGTCAGGCGCTGGTCCAGGCTGGCGTGCATGCTGGACGAGAAGAAGTGGACCGCCTCGCCGACCTCGATGCCGTGGCCGCTGCAGGCGTTCTGCGCCGCGCGGTACAGTTCGTCGGCGCTGCGTCCGTCCTGGGGGAACATCGCCACGCCCAGCACCGGCTCCAGGTAGAAGTCGCGGCCGTCGATGGCGAGTGGTCCCGACAGCATGTCGTGCACCTGCATGGCGAAGCGCTCGATCGCGCCGCGGTTGGCGGCGTCGAGCAGGAAGGCGAATTCGGCGCCGCGGATACGCGCCACGACCCCTGGACTTGCGCCGGCTTCCTCGTCGCCGCCGGCCGCGCGCAGCTGGTCGCCGATGTGGCGCAGGGCGCGATCGGCGGCGTCGCGCCCGAGCAGGTCGACGACTTCGTGCATGCGCTGGAAAACCAGCACCATGGTCGCCAGGTTGCGTTCGCCCGCCGCCGCCCCGGCCAGGCGCGCTTCCAGCAGGCGCCAGAACTGGTTCTGGTTCGGCAAGCCGGTGAGCGCGTCGAATTCGGCCAGGTAGGCCAGGCGCGCCTCTGCCCGTTCGCGCTCGGTGATGTCGGTCAGGACCGTCACCAGCTGCGGGTCGCCGCCCTCGCCGGTGAGGCGGCTGGTCAGTTCGATGACGGTGCGCGCCTCGCCGCCGCCGTCGCGCATGGCGCCGATCGATTCCACGCTGCGCCCCCCTTTCAGCACGGCCGCGTAGCGCCGTTCGCGTTCCTCGCCCTGTTGGCCCAGCACGCCGCGCTCGTCCTGGTCCATCAGTTCCTCGGGCGTCTTGCCGACCAGGCGGCCAAAGGCCTCATTGGCCAGCACGATGCGGCGCGCGCGGTCCAGCACCCAGATCGGCGCGCCGACCGCGTTGATCAGGGACGACAGATAGTCGAAGCGCCGCGCCAGCCGCGCTTCGCTGGCCGAGAGCAGCTCGATCAGGCGGAACTGGCGGCGCGAATCGCGTCCCACGCGCCAGGCCAGCAGCGACAGCACCGCCGACAGGAGCAGGTAGAAGGCCAGCGCCGTCCACAGCGTGTCGTACCAGGCGTCCAGCGCGGCGTCCCGGTTCAGGCCCGTGATGATCACCAGCGGAAAGCCTTCCACCGTATCGTAGCCGTATAGGCGTGCGATGCCGTCGAGCGGGCTGGCGGCTTCGATGCTGCCGCGCGGCGCACGCGGCAGGTAGGTGCTGAACAAGGGTGTGTCGAGGAAGGAGCGGCCGATGCCTTGCGGGTAGGAGGGCCCCCGGATCAGCATGGTGCCGTCGCGGTGGAACAGCGTCACCGAGCCGCCGGGACCGAGGTCGATCAACTGGTAGATCTTGTCGAAGTGGGCCGAGTCCACTTGCGCCACGACGCTGCCGACGCGCCGCATGGCCTTGTCCGTGACCTGGCGCGTGAAGGTGATCACGCCGCGCCCGTTGCCGCGCTCCACGGTGGCGATGGCGATCTGAGGATTCGGGCTGCCCGGAGCCGCCGTGGACGCGGGCAATGCCAGGGCGACGGCGTCGTCGGCGCGGGCATCGGCCAGCAGCTTGCCGTTCGCATCGAAGGCGGCGATGCGGAGCAGATAGGTGTGGGCCGGGCCAGCGCTTTCTTCGGCCAGCAGGCGCTCGAGCGCGGCCGGATCGCGGCGCATGGCGCTGGCGGCGCGTTGCAGCGCGCCATCGACGGCCTGGGCGACGCTCGTGGTCTGGGCGGCGAAAATCACCGCGATGTTGCGCAGGTTGGTCTTTTGTTCGCGAACGGTGTCGTCATAGCTGGCGTACAGCATCGACGCTGTCACCATGCCCAGGGCGGCAATCAGGCCGGCCGTGATGATCATCAGCCGGGCAAGCGGATAGGGGCGGGTTGTCGGTGGAGCTGGGTGATCCGTTTTTTGCATGCCTTGTCTGCGCAAGAGGGTCGGTCGACCAGTGTCCCGATTCTACCTTGCTGCATGTGGGCACGGCCGCGCAGATGCATCATTTTTTGCACGCAAGAAAAAGGCCGGGATCAACCCGGCCATGAAGGAGGAGTGAACCAGTAGTCAAGCGGCTGCGGGGGCGACTGGTTTGGACAGGCGCGCCTTGCGCGAGCGGCTCACCAGGTACCAGACCAGGGCCAGCGGCAGCAGCAGGGGCAGCAGCAGCGGCGAGACCAGCACCGCCAGCGACACCGCGCCGAGGCCGAGGGCGCCGAGCAGGATCACGCCGACGCCGGCGAAGACCACCGCCAGCACCACGCCGACCACCAGCGTGACCAGCAGGCCGAGCAGGGCGCCGCCGCCCGCCAGCATCATGCCGAGCAGGGCGCCGAAGGGACCGTCGAATTCCTCGCCGTCGATGTTCAGGTGCATGCCGGCGTCAAGCATGTCCCAGAGCAGCAGGGCAAACAGGGCGATCAGCAGGTAGGGGGCGTACTTTTTCATGGCGGTCCTCTTCAGGTTGTTGGTCATCGCGTTATCGCTTTGCATGGTGCCAATGTAGGCGCGCGCGCCGGGACGGGCCATCGGAATGCGACAAAACGCACAATTTGCGGGCCAAACGGCCGGCGCACGCGACAGGCGGTTTTGCCCACGGGCAGGCCGGATTTTTCCTTGCAATGCCCAGATTGTTTCCTATACTGACAGCCTGCTCTGTGACAGGGGGATCCTATGCAAGCTGTGTTTCATGGAATCCGGGACCACCTGGCTGAACCGCTTCCGGTACTGGCCAACAGCGGCCCCAAAGGCCCGCCATCGGCGCCGCCTACCATACCGCCGATCATCATCAACCCCTTCAATCGGCACACCCCGTCGCCGGCCATCGACCCGCGGCCGGTGCCGCCCGGCCCGCCTGTACGCCCGCCACGTGGGCCGGACTGGCGCTGCCCGCGCGTCGCCCGCTAACCGCGGCGCGCGCCGGTCGGCCCGCACGAAGCGGGCTTCGCCGGTTTCCTCTATGATCTCGGCTTTGGGCCGCGGCCCACCGAAGGAAACCGACAAATGAACGACGACATCCACGATCACGACGCCGAAGACGGCGGCCCCGTCCAGGAAGCCCGCCTGTGGCAGGGCAATGGCTGGACGGCGCGTGTCATCAAGAACGAAGACGACGAAGGCTGGGCCGTGGCGATGTACAAGGACGGCGAACCGGAACCGGCCCTGGTCGGTCCCTGGACCATGGGACGCGACAAGAAGAATCCCAAGCCGCTCGACGTCAACGCTTTCAATACCCTGATCAAGACGGCTTCGGAAGTCATCCGTCGCCACGAGCAGCACCTGCACGCGATCTTGCACAAGAGCACAGTGGTCTCGACCGGACAGGGCGAGCTCAAGGTGACCTTGGACATCGTGCCGGACGACGACGACCCCTATGGCATGCTGGCCGCGACCGACGAGATGGGCGAGCAGGTGGCGAAGGTGCGCGTGCCCGCCAGTTTCAAGCTGACCCCGGCGTCGGCCGAGGCCTGGGTCGAGGGCGGCTTCCGCGCCCCGCGCGCCTGAACTCCTCGAGCGTAATAAGAGTCTGCAATAAGCCACATCCGGGGCCGCCGGACTCCTCCGGCGCGGCCCAAGCTGGTACTATTTCCCCTAAGCATCATTAATTACATGGGGAAGCAATGGAACGTCTTGACCGGCTGGAACGGGTCCAATCGATGCTGCTCGAGATCGGGCAACTGTCGACCAGTTGCAGCGACATCGTCGAGTTCATCGCCGCGGTGCACCGCGCGCTGGGCCGCATCATGTATGCGGCTAATTTCTATGTGGCCTTGTCGGACCAGGAAGCCGGATCGGTGCGCTTCGTCTACTTCGTCGACGAGGAAGACCAGACGCCGGACGCCTTCGAGCGTATCACCCTGGCCGCGCCCGACGAGTCGCCCACTGCCTGGGTGCTGGTGAACCGCAAGGGCCTGACGATCACGGCCGACGACTTCGCGATGGCCGAGACCAACGGCATCAAGTGGGGGCAGGGCAGCGCCGCCGAGCACTGGATGGGCGCGCCGCTGCTGGACCAGCACCAGCAGGCGCTGGGCGCCATGGTGATCCAGAGCTATACCAAGGGCGTCACCTACAGCGAGGAAGACCAGGCGCTGTTCACCCAGATCGCCAACCACGTCTCGAACGCGCTGCAGGGCCTGCAGAGCATGGACCGGCTGGAACGCGCGGTGCAGGAGCGCACCGCCGCGCTGGCGGTCGAGGTGGCCGAACGGCGCCGCGCCGAGCAGGTGCAGCACGCGCTGTACCAGATCGCCAGCCTGTCGGCCCAGGCCCTCGACACCGAAGTCCTGAGCGCCAGCCTGCACCGCATCATCGGCGAGCTGATGGTGGCGGAGAACTTCCTGATCGGTTTGTTCCATCCGGATACGCAGGAAATCAGCATTCCCTATTTCGTCGACCAGAAGGACAGCGAGGCGCCGCTCAAGCGCTTCCCCTTCGGCAAGGCGATGTGTTCCTATGTGCTGTCGAGCAAGCAAGCCCAGCTGCACGACGCCGGCAGCTTCCGCCGCCTGGTATCGAGCGGGCTGGTCAAGGAGCCGCTGGGCAACACCGAGATCGCGAGCTGGATGGGTGCGCCGATGCTGGTGCACGACCAGCCCTACGGCGTGCTGGTGGTGCAGAGCTATGATCCGGCCATCGTGTACACCAAGGCCGACCTCGACCTGCTGGCCTTCATGGCCAGCCACGTGGCGGTAGCGATCGCGCGCATGCAGGCCGACCGCGCGATGCGCAAGGCCAAGGAGCGCCTGGAAGAGCAGAACACGGCCCTGGTCGAGGCCCAGACCGAGCTGGTGCGCCAGGAAAAGCTGGCCTCGCTGGGCCGCCTGGTGGCCGGCGTCGCGCACGAGATCAATACCCCGCTGGGGATCTGCGTGACCGCCACCAGCCACCTGGTGCAGGAACTCAAGCTCACGCGCGAGGAACTGGCGGCGGGCGAGATGACCGAGGACAGCCTGAACGCCTTCCTCGACATCGTCGACCAGTCGCTGCGCATCATGACCACCAACACCCAGCGCGCGGCAAGCCTGGTGCGCAGTTTCAAGCAGGTGGCGGTGGACCAGTCCTCGGACGATATCCGCAGCTTCAACCTGCACAATTACCTGAACGAGGTGCTGCTGTCGCTGCAGCCCAAGCTCAAGGGCCGGCCGGTGAAGGTGGAGCTGAACTGCCCCAAGGACCTGGTGCTGGACAGCTTCCCGGGCGCGATGTCGCAGATCGTGACCAACATGGTGGTCAACTCGCTGGTGCATGGCTTCGAGCGCGAGCAGGCTGGCACGATCGCGATCCGCGCCGTCGTGGAAGACGACATGGTGAGCTTCGACTACGCGGACGACGGGGCGGGGATGGATGCGGAGACGCTGGACAAGCTGTTCGATCCCTTCTTCACCACCAAGCGCGGCGCCGGCGGCAGCGGGCTGGGAGCGCACATCCTGTACAACCTGGTGACCGGGGCGCTGGGCGGGACCGTGCGCGTGGAGAGCGCGCCGGGGAAGGGACTGCAGTACCACCTGAAGTTCCCGCGCTCGCAGCGCAAGGAGAAGGTGGCAGCGTAAAAGAGCTGCAGTGTAAGAGGGCTGCGGCGCAAACCGTCAGCCCGCAACGCATGAACGTCATCCCGGCGAAAGCCGGGATGACGTTCATGCGTTAGCGATTTAAGGGACGCAGCGTCAATCCGCGTCCGGCCAGTTCTTGTTGATCTCGATCGCCTTGTCCATGTTCTTGATGAGCAGGTCGACGTAATACGGATCGAGGTGATGCCCCGCCACCTCGCGAAGGTGCTCGGTGACCTTCTCGGCCGGCCAGGCGTCCTTGTAGCAGCGCTTGTGGCTGAGGGCGTCGAAGACGTCGGCCACGGCCACGATGCGCGCATACGGGTGGATGTGCTCGCCCTTCAAGCCCTGCGGATAGCCGGTGCCGTCGAACTTCTCGTGGTGCTGGTGCGCGATCACCGCAGCGGCTTTCAGGATCGGACGCGAGGAGCCGTCCAGGATCTGCAGGCCCACCGTCGGGTGCTGGCGCATGATTTCCCATTCTTCCTCGTTCAGGCGGCCCGGCTTGAGCAGCACCGCGTCCGGGGTCGCGATCTTGCCCACGTCGTGCATCGGCGCGGCGTGCATCAGCACCGCCGTTTCCTCGTCCGGCATGCCGGCGGCCTGGGCCAGCAGGTGGCAGACCTGGGACATGCGGCGCACATGGTTGCCCGCTTCGTTGGAACGCGATTCGACCACGTCGCCGAGGCGCAGGATCAGTTCGGCCTGGGTATCGGTGATTTCCTGGTTCAGCAGGATGTTGTCGAAGGCGATCGTCACGCCCGAGCAGAAGACTTCCAGCAGCTGGGCGTCGATCTCGGAGATCTCTTCCACGCCCTTGAGCACCAGCAGCGAGGCCTTGCCGCTGGCGTTGGGGAAGTAGCCGACGTAGGTGTCGCCGTGCAGGCGCGAGATGCGGTTGTGGCGCGCGTCGTCGAGCTGGGCCACCAGTTCCGGGCCGATCTCGTCGCCTTGCATGTCGCCGATCTGGGCCAGCACCTCGTACTGGCTCTCGCCCGTGATCACGCTGGCGGCCTTCAGGCGCAGCAGCATGCTCTGTTCCAGGCGCAGCAGCGCCACGACCTGCTGCAGCAGGCCGTTGGCGAAGTCCTTCAGGCTGCGCTGCCGGAACAGGTGGCTCGAGGCCGCGATCACGCGCTCCAGGCCTTCGCGGTAGCTGTGCTGCACGCGGCGCGCTTCCTCGACCTTCATGATGTCGCGGTAGGCGCGCAGGGCCGCGAAGGTGGTGGTGAACAGCTTGGTGCGATCGAGCTCGGTCTTTTCCTTGTAATCGTTGATGTCGTAGTCGACGATCACGCGCTCTTCCGGCGCCTGGCCAGGCTGGCCGGTACGCAGGACGATGCGGGTAAATTGATTATCCAGCTCCTGGCGCATCCAGCGCGCCACTTCCAGGCCGCTGTCCTCGCGCTCCATCACCACGTCCAGGAACACCAGCGCGATGTCCTTCTCGCGCGCCAGCACTTCCTTCGCCTCGGCGCCGCTGTAGGCGTGCACGAAGGACAGGGCACGGCCATCCAGGCGGAAGCGCGACAGGGTCAGCTTGGTGATGTCATGGATATCGGGCTCGTCGTCGACCAGCAACACTTTCCAGGGTGCCAGCTTGGGCGCGGCGGAAGAGAGGAAGGACATAAACGTGTTCCGATATCGGGTTGTCGAGTTAAAAGCGTTTGCTAAAAAGGAAAATAACGATAGTCAACTTGATTGTAGTATGGCTCATGATCCTTAACAACAGGCAATATTGAAACTGTTGGGGAAAGATGTCACATACCGATGCGGGACGAATAAACGGGCGTTTATTCCGCGTCGCCGTAGCGTTTTTGGCAACGCTCGCACCAGAAGCTGCGCCGATCCGATTGGCCCAGCTTGGCTTTATGGAAGGGGATGTGGCAGCGCGGGCAGGTGCGCTGGGCGTGGGCTTGCCAATGCTGCTTGAGCACGAACTGGCGCTTCCATTCCAGGAAGTCGAAGCTGTATTGGCGGGCCTCGTCGACGAGCTGGCGCAGCTTGGCCGGGGGCAGGGCGCCCATCGTGGAAAGCGGATGGAGGCGGATGCGGAACAGGACCTCGTTCTTGATGATGTTGCCCACGCCCGAGAAGATGTCCTGGTCGAGCAGGGCGTCGCAGGCCAGCAGGTCGGGGCGGGCGCGCAGCTTCTTGCGCGCCTTCTTGGGATCCCACTGGGCCGACATCACGTCCGCGCTGAAATCGTAGGCGGCGAAGGTGTCGCGGTCGATCTCCTTGACCGAGCAGGCGTAGAAATTCATCACGCCGCCATCCGCCATCTCCAGCGACAGCCGGGGCGGCTTGTCGCGTCCTTCGTCGATGCGGTAGGTGCCGAACAGGAGGAAGTGGATGCGCAGGACCATGACCGGGGTGTCGATCAGCAGGTGCTTGCCCCAGGTGTGGATGGCCAGGATGGGCTGGCCCGCCAGGCGCGCGGTGTCGATGGCCCAGGTGTTGCCGTCGGCGCGCAGGATGTCCTGCCCGACGAAGCGCGCGGTTTGCTCTTTCAGCAAGTAGAGTGATGGACCTTCGGGCACGCTCGACCTCCTTGGCTCCATTGTCGCCAAGCGCATCGAAAGGCCGTGTGCGGGGCCTAACATTTCGATACAAAACTTCGACGCCGGCAAGCAGCTGCGGACGTGCAAAGGGGGTATATTTGATCGTGACAGCAGTGTGGTATAGGCGCTGGCAACAGCGAGGACAACCGAGAGAGGTAAGACCATGAAAGCCCTGATTCGCAACCTGGCCCTGGGCGGGCTGCTCGCGCTGGGCGCGGGCGCCGCATCGGCGGGTGTCACCGTGAAGTACATCGAGCCGGACAAATTCTCCGACCTGCCGTTCGCGCCATGGGAACGCGAGGACGTGCTGCGCGAGCTGACGGACTATTTCACCAAGCTGGGCAAATCCCTGCCGCAGGGGCAGGACCTGGCCCTCGAGGTGACCGACATCGACCTGGCGGGCCGCGAGTATCCGAATTCGCGCGCGGCGCGCGACCTGCGCGTGCTCAAAGGCATGGCGGACTGGCCGATCATCACCCTGCGCTACACCTTGAGCGAGAACGGCCAGGTGCTCAAGACCGGCGACGCCAGGCTCGCCGACATGAGCTACCTGCAGCGCATCAACCGGCATTGGGACAGCGAGCCGCTGCGCTACGAGAAGCGCATGATCGACGAGTGGTTCGCCAAGACCATCGTGCAGAAACGGCCTGGCTGAAGGCTGCGCATGAACGAGAACGGCGCCCCGCGGGGCGCCGTTTTGTTTTCGTAGGGTGGCCTTGTAGGTCACTCGCCTTTCTTGACCGCCGTGCGCCGGGGCGCCATCGCGTCGCGCACCGTGTAGTCGGACGGCACCGTGAACAGCGCCGCGCCCGGCTCCTCGCGCTTCAGGTCTTCCAGGCGGTAGACCATCTCGCCGCTGCGCGGGTCGCTGCGCTTGTGGTAGACCAGCATCTGCAGGTCGGGCGAAGTCCAGGTCTCGCTCGAGACCGTGATCGGGTTGCGGTTGCCGATCTCGCCGGCCGGGATCTCGTAGCTGCGCTGGTGGCCCTGGGCCTTCACGCCCGAGAACTCGCGGGTGCCCAGGTCGCGGCTGCTGGCCATGGCCGACCAGCGGGCGTCGCCGATGGCGCCCGCGATCATCGGTCCGAGCTGCACCGACATCGCGCGCGTGGCGGCCGCGGCTTCCACCGCCGGCTGGGCGATGCGGATGCGCACATCCTTGTGCTCGCCGCTGCGCTCGACTTCCTTGACGATGAAGCGTCCGCCTTCCGGCAGCTTGCCTTCCTTGCGCAGCTGCTCGATGCGCTCGCGTGCCCGGTCGGCCGCCATCCTGGCGTGTTCGCCGGAGGCGCGCGCCCGGTCGGCGGCCACGCGCGCCTGTGCCGCTGCGGCGCGTGCCTGCTCCGCCGCCGCGCGGGCGATGTCGGCCGGCGCGCCGACCTTGGTGGCGGTCTTGTTCTTGGGGCGCAGCACGTAGCGCGCGCCCTCGACCGGATCGACGATGGTCACGACCCGTACCTCGCCCTTGTCATCGCGGACTTCGGTGCGGGTGCGGCCGGCGCTGTCGCGGTAGTTCATCGCGCTGCTCTTGTGGACGATCTGGTTGCCGTCGGCCAGCTGCTGGATGCGCTCGGAGACCGACAGCGCGCTGTAGGGTGCGTTCTTGACCACGCGCCCGCCGTGCAGCGGCAGCATGGCGCCGGACATCATCGGCAGGCTGTCGAGCATGTGCATTTCTTCGATGCCGCCCAGGCGGGTGACGATGCGGCGTTCCACGCGTTCAGCGCGCTCCTCGTCTTGCTCCAGCTCCTCCGCCAGGGCGGGGGCGAAGGCACAGGCCAGCAGTGCTGCGATCAGGATCTTCTTGGTCATCATGGCTTCCTCGGTGGGTAGATTGGATTGTCCGAGCGTGAGCGCTCTATTCGGTATCGCTGAGACGCACGGCCAGCGGCTGGCCGTCGGCGGCCAGCAGCATCTCGGCGCGCACCGTGGCGGACGCGTTGGCCGGGTCGACCGGGACGCCGATCGAGGCCAGCGCGGTGCGCGGCAGCTCGGCTTCGATGACCCGCGTATCGGGTTCCTGCTCGATCCGCTCGAGCGAATCGAGGGCGATGAAGGCGGCGCCCTTGTCGACGCCCAGCACGGGCGTACCGACCGTGACGGCGCGATGCGGCGACAGCGCCAGCAGGGCCGCCACCGCGGTGAGCGAGCACAAGGCGCCGGCCGTGCCCCACTGGGGCAGCGACAACCGCTGGTACCAGCGGCGCTTCTTCGGGAACTGGCGGGCGAAGGCCTGCATCAGTTCCTTTTCGACGCAGCGCGGGGCGTGCATGCCGGCCAGTTCGGCGCGCAGGGCGCCGAGATGCTGTTCCAGCAGCGGATCCGGCGTGGCGTGCGTGGTGTCCTTGTCGTCGATCATGTTCGTATTCCTTCCTTTCAGGCCGCCGCGTGGGCGGCCGGGTGCAGCGCCCGCAGGCGCTTGGCGAGCGCTGCCCGGCCGCGCGCCAGGCGCGAGCGCACCGTGCCGAGATCCACCTGGCAGATCGCGGCGATCTCCTGGTAGGACAGCTCGTGCAGTTCGTACAGGATGACCGGATCGCGGTAGTGCGGCGGCAGCAGGGCCAGGGCGCGGCGCACCTGTTCGGCCGCCTCGTTCTCGAGCAGGCGGCCCAGGGGCTCCTGCGCGTCGCAGGCTTCGTCGAGTTCCAGCTCGCCATCCTCGTCCGGCTCGGCCAAGGGCACCTGGCGCCGCCGCGGCTCCTCCAGTTTCAAAATCAGCTTACGCGCCACCCCGAACAGGAAGTGCTGCAGCTGCCCGCGCAGCGGGTCGAAGGCCAGGCGGCCCGTCATCAGCGCCATGAAGGCTTCCTGGACCACGTCCGCAGCGGTGTCGCCGGAGCCGCAGCGCAGCAGGGCGAAGCGGTACAGCGGGCCCTGGTGCCGCCGGTACAGCGCCGCGAAGGCGGCGGCCGTTCCCGCTTGCATCTGGCGCAGCAGCTCGGTGTCGGATAAGTCGGAGGTCGTGGTCATGGCGGTCATCTTTACCCTTATTCCGCCGGAGAGGCGGAAAAGTTCCAACTTTTTTCAACAAGAAGGAAAAAGTGGGGGTAAGACGAGGGAAGAGGCTGGGAGGGCAGGCCGCGGAGGCGGCCTGCGCAGGGGGGGCTTGGCGGAGATCAGGCCCGGGTGGCGGGCCGCAGGCGGCGCGCGGCGAGCAGGCCGCCCGCACCGGCGGCGAGCAGCAGCAGGATGCCCGGCTCCGGCACCTGGGCATCGACTTGTTCAAACGAGGAAATCGTACTGTCGAAGTACATGAACCCATCGTCGGCCGCGTGGCTGAAGGAGGCGAACAGGGTCTTGATCTCGAACAGGACCGGATCGAGCCGCGCCGGCATGGCGCCGTCCTCGAGCGCGGTGCCGTCCACGTCGCCCAGCGACACATGGCCGGTGGCACGGCCGCCGCCATCCTGGCGCACCATGATGCGTTCGAAGACGTCGAATGCGGGATTATCGGGTAGTCCGTCCGCATTCCTCACGTAGCTCGTGCCGGACCAGGGCGCGTCGGGGCCGGCGTCGAAGCTGAAGGTGGTGCCGCCGACGGTGAAGGACATGAAGTCGAATTCCGCGCCCTCGTAGATCGCGGTGCGCAAGCGGGCTTCCGGGGCGGGCTGGTAAGCGGCCAGCGGCGCCGCCGTGTTGTAGCGCAGGATGCCGGTCACCACATCGCCGACCCGGATCAGGGGGCCGGCGTAGGCGCTTTCCGTCGGCGCCAGGTAGTTCCCGGTCTGCGCATCCTTTTCGACGATGGCATCGATGGTCGCGGTGTAGCGGTAGGTGAGGACCGCGGCCTGGGCGCCGGTGGCCAGCAGGCAGGCCAGGCCCGCGCTGCACAAGGTCGAGAGGAATTTCATGGTCGGTAAGCTTGCCGCTGCAAAGATGTGAAGACACTATTGCAACATTGCAAGATCACCCTGTCAATCCAGGGTAGATACCAACGGCGCTTCAGTCGACCCAGTTGACCCGTTCGAACTTGCCGCGGAATTCCTCGGGCATGACCATGACCTGGCTGCTCTTGTAGTTGAAGAAAACGAAGCCGGACTTGGCCATGGCGATCAGGGTACGGTCGCGCGGCCGGCTGACGCGGAAGATGATGTCGCCGCCGTATTTATTGAAGTCCATGACGCCGACTTCGAACAGCAGCTCGTCGCGGGCATGCGCTTCGGCGCGGTAGGTGGTGGCCAGGTCGGTGACGATGATGCCGGTGCCGTCGCGCTCGGTTTCGGGGACGCCGAATTCGAACAGAAAGCGGGCCCGCGCCTCGGAGATCATCGAGATCATCGAGTCGTTGCCCAGGTGGTTGGCGGCGTTGATGTCGGTGACCCTCACGGTCAGCGGCGTCGAATAGTAGAACTGGTCTTCGGGGAAGTTGAGTTGTAAGCGTGCCATTTCTCAATTCTAACTCTACGGAGCGCCATTCCGTCCAATTTTGTAGATGGTCCCGCTCGACGCCACCAGATAGAGCTCGCCTTCCGCATCCTGGCCGAAGGACACGACCTGGCCGATGTCCGGGATGCTCCACTCACGCTGTTCGACGATGCCGCCGGAGCCGGCGAAGAAGCTCTTCAGGAAGCCCTTGCAGTAGTCGGAATAGAAATAGCGCCCGGCCAGCTCGGGCAGGGCGCGGCCGCGGTACACGAAGCCACCGGTGATCGAGCAGCCGTTGGCGTCGTTGCCGCCGTGGTCGTATTCGAAAGCAGGCAAGGTGAGGCCGGCTTGGGCGCAACTGGCGGCGTTGTAGCACAGCGTGCCTTCCATGACGTTCCAGCCGTAGTTGAGCCCACCCTGGCGGGCGTCGCTGAAGTTGACTTCCTCGCGCCGGTCCTGGCCCACGTCGGCCACATACAGCTGGTTGCCGTCGAAGGCGAAGCGCCAGGGATTGCGCAGGCCATAGGCCCAGATTTCGGGGCGCCGTCCGCTCGTGCCGGCGAACGGGTTACCCGCCGGGATGGCGTAGCTTTCGGCGGGAACGGCGCTTGAAACGTCGATGCGCAGCAGCTTGCCCAGCAGCGAGTTCAGGTTCTGGGCATTGCCTCCCGGATCGCCAGCGCCGCCGCCGTCACCCGGCCCCAGGTAGAGGTAGCCGTCCGGCCCGAAGGCCACCTGGCCGCCGAAATGGTTGGTGAAGTTCGGGTGCGGAATGCTGATGATGGGCAGGCCGGAGGTAGGGTCGGCCAGGTTCGGGTTGGACGAGGCCGTGAAGCGCTCGACCACGATATTGCGCTGGGGATCGGTGTAGTACAGGTAGACATAGCCGTTGCGTGCGAACTGGGGATCGAAGGCGAGCGACAGCAGGCCGCCTTCGCCGGCCGTCAGGACGCGCGCGCTGATGTCGAGGAAGGGCGTGGCGAGGACCGCGCCGTTCTGGATGATGCGCACCCGTCCCGCGCGCTCGAGCACGAACAGGCGCGCGTCGCCCGGCGGCGCGGCCAGCCAGGTCGGGTTGGCGAGGTTGGCGGCGACGGTGCTCAAGGCCAGCGTGAGCGTGGCGCTGCCGTAGGCGACGGTTGCGCTGGCGGTGGCGCCGGCGCTCACCACGGCGCTTTGCGAGGCGGGCGCGGGCGTATAGGTGGTGCTGCCGCTGGTGACCGCCGTGGCCGCCACGTTGTAGCTGCCCGGCGCCAGGCCGGTCAGGGTTTGCGTTTGGGTTAGGTCTTGCAAGAAATTATTGGGTCCGGTGACACGCATCGAGGCGTTCACCCCGGCCGGCAGGCCGGTCGCCGTCACCGTCAGCGAACCGGTGGTGGCCGCCGGCGGCGTCACGGGACCGGTCGTGCCGGGGCTGCCGCCTCCGCCGCCGCAGGCGGCCAGCAGGGCAGCCAGCATCGCCATCAAGAGCAGTCCCCACATCCGCGTGCGTTCGAGCAGCATGTCCGCCTCCGTGACCGAAGAATTCGCTGGCACCATTGTGCAGCGAATACCGCCGCTTCGCCATCGGCGCAGCGAACCGTGCGTGTCAGTGTAGCGGCCTGCCAGCCTGTCGCCGTTTGATGCGCGTCGAGCCGGAGCCGGGCACCAAAACCCGGCTGGACGATCAGCGGGTCAGGCGATAGATCAGCAGCGCGGTGCGGATCGCGGCGCGCTCGATCGAGGCCAGTTCGACCCGCTCGGCCGGCGAGTGGGCGCCGCTGCCGCTCGCGCCCAGGCCGTCCAGGCTGTCGATGTAGGGTGCGACGAACTGGATGTCGCCGGCGCCGCGCGCGGTCGCGGGCAGGGCCGCGATCGTCCCCAGCCCGGCATCGCTGCTGGCCTGGGAGTAGACTTCCAGCAGCTTCAGGTTGCCCGGCGTGACCGCCATCGGCGGATAGGAATCGCGGAAAGTAATGGTGGCGCCGGCGCCGGGCAGGCCCTGGGCCACGATCTCGCGCATCCTGGCCTGGGCGCGGTCGCGCTGCGCATAGTCGAGGTAGCGCAGGTCGCTCTTTACCGTCACGGTGTTGGCGATGACGTTGGTCTTGCCGGACGCCGTGCCGCCGCCCTTGGCCTCGTCGTAGGCGACATCGGTGCCGCCCAGGATCAGGCCCGGATTGAAAGTCAGGCCCGGCTCGACGACTTCGCGCCGGAAGCTGTCCAGGATACGCGCGGCCTCGTACACGGCGCCGTAGCCGCCGGGGCCGAACACACCCTGCGAATGGCCCTGGCGCGCCTTGACTTCAAGATCGAAGGAGGCGGTGGCGCGGCGCCCGACAGTAGCCGTGGCCCGGCCCTGGTCGGTGACCGTGCCCTCGAAACCGAGGGCGATGTCGCTGCGCTTGGCCAGCTCGACCATGTCGCGGCGCGAGACCGAGCGCGGCTCGCCGGCGTCTTCCTCGTCGCCGGTGAACATGACGGTGATGCGCGTGTCGTCGAGCGCGCCAACACGCTGGAGGGCGCGCAGGGCTGCGACCACCACCACGTTGCCGCCTTTCATGTCGCCGACGCCCTGGCCGCGCGCGTAGTCCCCGGCTCCCTCGCGGTCCCACAGCGGGCCGGGCGCATCGGCTTCGAACACGGTGTCGAGATGGCCGAGCAGCAGCAGGCGCTTGCCGCGCTTGCCGTCGCGTACCGCCACCAGGTGGCCGGCGCGCCGCATGTCGGGTGGCATGTCGAGCCAGGCGGTGCGAAAGCCCAGCTTTTCGAATTCCTGCGCGAACACCGCGCCCACCGCACGTACGCCTGCGAGGTTCATGGTGCCGCTATTGATGCGGGCGCTGCGCTCGAGCAGCACTGTGGCGTCCCCGGACCAGGCCCGCACCTCGGCCACGATGCGCTGTTCGGTCGGCGTCAGCGCCGCGGCCCGCGCCGGAGCCGTGGAGAATGCGGCGGTGGCCAGCGCCAGCGTGAAGACGAGCTTGCGGTGCATATCGCTTCCTGGTCAGGAATGAGAATATACAACTCTACTATGTTCTTTCAGTAAATATGCGTCCGCCAGCCGGGGGCATGGCGGTATGGCGTTCAGGGTGCCAGCAGCGCCGCGCCGGCCCTGGCGATCTGGCCGTCCTGTGGAGCTTGCACGCCGGACACGCCGATCGCACCGATCAGCTTGCCATCTACGAGCAGGCGCACGCCGCCTTCCAGCGGCATCGCATCGGGTAGGGCCAGGACCAGCTGGTTGCCCTTGGTAAGGATGTCTTCGTGGAATTTGGTATCGCGCCGGAAGTTCGCCGCATGCGTGGCCTTGGCTAGCGCGATCGGCAGGCTGTTGTTGGGCGTGTCGTCCATGCGCAGCGCGTGCATCAGCGCGCCGGCGTCGTCGACGACGACGATCGAGACGTTCCAGCCATTGCGCCGCGCTTCGGCCTCGGCGGCGTTCGAGATCTGCTTGGCGGCGGCGAGATTGAGCGCGATCCGGGTGCTCAGCTGCGACTTGAGGAGCGGTTCGGCGCCGGCATGCGGCAAGACGGCGGACAGCAGGAGGGCGAATAACAGGCGGCGCATGGGAATCCTTCGGCTAGGTGGACGGGCCACAGGATAACCGAAGCATTTCCGAATTGTTAGCAGGAAATCAGGGCAGGCTGGGTGCGCGGCTGCGGGTCTTGCTCACGACGCCGGACGGGTCGAGCAGGATGACGAATTCGGCATAGCGTCCGCCGCCCGCGGGCGACTGGTAGACCCAGGCTTCGTAGCCGCTGTCGAAGCGCACGCTGCGGGTCGGGCCGAAGGCGGCGAGCAGCTCGGCCTTGGTGGTGCGGCCGGGAACGACGCCTTGTTCCAGGGCGGCCAAGGGCGCCTGGGTACCGGGCGGGACCGGCTGGCTGGCGCATCCGGTCAAGGACAGGGCGCAAGCAAAGAGGATGCAGGCGGCCAGGCTCGCCTTCATGGCAACTCCTGTGGCGGCGCCGTCATGTAATCGAACTCCACCAGGGTATCGTCGGGCCAGGAACGGTCCCACAAGGGGACGTAATAGGTGCGGTCCAGCATCACCTGGCAATCGCAGTATTCAAGCTCGGCCGGCGTCTGCTCGCCACCGGCGTACAGCATGCGGAAGGGCAGGGTTTCGACCCGCTCGCCGGCGCGCAGGGTGACGCCGAAGACAGGCCGCTCGGTAAAGAACAGGTAGTTGCCGTCCGGGCTGTTGCACACGCCTTCCGGCGTGTCGAGGACGCCGGCGATCCAGCCGAACAGGGGAGAGCTGTTGGAGACCAGGCCGGCTTCCTTGCCGACCAGGCATTCGAGACGCAGGTCGCCCAGGCGCCGCTTGCCTGCGGGCACACCCGGTGACTGGATCAGGGCGCGCCAGGTCATGCTGGTGGTCTTGCGGTTGGCCAGCACGGCGGCGTCTTCGCGCAGGGCGGCGTCGATGCGCGGCAGGACGAAGCTGTTGTCCTCGGCCACCGCTACGGGCACACTGAGGCTGTCGCCCGCGATACGCAGGGTGATGCCGCGCATGTCGACCGTGCGTGAGCGCGGCAGCAGCTGGAAGCGCAGGGTGGCATGCGGCGCCAGCGCACGCTCGCGTTCGAAACGCTCCATGCCACGTATCATTTTCCGGTAGGATTTGTCGACCGGATCACGGGTGGACCTGACGGTGACGGTGCTGGGATGTTGCTGGGCTTGTTCCGCGAGCGCGGAAGCAGGGAAAGACAGGGGACTGGCCAGGACGGCCAGCCCCAGAAGAGCGACGCGGAGCGGGTTCCGCGTCATCTGGCTTACCAGTAGCGGACCCGGCCCGTGTCCATGTGCACGAACCGCGAGTCGGGGTAGTAGCCGACGCCGCCGCCCTTGAGCGACATGGCGGCCTTGTGCAGCATCTGCAAGTCCTTGCCGGGCAGGCGGATATCGATGGCCTTGCCGTCCATGTGCATGCTGCGCTTGGCCACGCCATTGCTGTTGGCGTGCAGCTTGGCGTTCGATTCCGGCGAGCGGTAGCCCGAGATGATGTGCAGTTCCTTGCCGTTGCCGAGCTTGTCGTTCACCTGGTCGAGCAGCAGCAGCAGTTGCGGGTCCATCTCGGCAACCTGGTTGTTGCGGTGATCGCGCAGGACCTTGTTGATGTCCTTCAGCGCATCCGGAATAAACTGGCCTTCGGCCCAGAACACGCTGCTCAGCTTTTCGCCGGTGTGCGTGTTGTACAGGCGCAGGATGCGTTCGCCGGGGATGGCCGATGCTGATTTGGCAAGTGCTGGAATGCTGAGGGTGGGTGCTGCAAGGAGGAGGGAACTTTTGAGGAAAGCGCGGCGTTGCATCATCGTCGGAGATCCTTACGCTGTGTTCACTGAAGCGTCAATCATACGCCGGTTGTGCGGAACGTGCAGACAAAATGAAGCAAAATGCGGCTAATGTGCGACTAAGTTAACGATTTGACCAATCCTGGGAGATAAATCCATGCCGAGTATTAAACGCCTGACAATCATCGCACTCGCCGCCAGCGCTTTCGCCGGGTCCGCCGCCGCGCAAGAGCTCGCGCCGGTCGACCAGCCGCCCGCCGCCAAGGGCTGGAAGACCGAGACCGTGGCCGAGGACCTGCCCCAGCCCTGGGGCATGGCCTGGCTGCCGGACGGCCGCATCCTGGTGACGGGAAAGGAAGGCACGCTGCACCTGGTCAGCGGCAAGGCGCGCCAGGCGATCCCGATCGAAGGCCTGCCGCAGCTGTTCACGGGCGGCCAGGGCGGCCTGCTCGACATCGTCCTGCACCCAGCCGATATGAGCAACCCGCAGGCCAACCCGCGCGTCTACCTGACCATGGCCAGCGGCAGCGGCAGCGAGAACCGGACCCTGCTGGTGCAAGGCATCTTCGACGGCAAGCGCGTGCATGGCCTGCGCACCCTGTTCAGCGTCACACCGGGCAAGAGCGGCGGCCAGCACTTCGGCTCGCGGCTGGCCTGGATGAAGGACGGCACGCTCCTGATGAGCATCGGCGACGGCGGCAATCCGCCCCAGCGCGTGGGCAGCATGCTGGCGCGCGAGCAGGCCCAGAACCTGGGCAGCCACCATGGATCGATCCTGCGCCTGACGGCCGAGGGCAAGGCGGCGCCGGGCAATCCGCTGGCGGGCAAGCAGGGCGCGCTGCCGGAAATCTGGAGCTATGGCCACCGCAACGTCCAGGGCCTGGCGGTCGACCCGGTATCGGGCCGGGTCTGGGCCAGCGAGCACGGGCCGCGCGGCGGCGACGAGATCAACCTGGTCGAGGGCGGCAAGAACTACGGCTGGCCGCTGCAGAGCTACGGCCTGGACTACAAGACGCGCGAGCCGGTCGGCATGAAGGTGGTGCCGGGCATGGTGCAGCCGCTGGTGGTGTGGACGCCCTCGCCGGCGCCCTCGGGCCTGGTGGTCTACACCGGCAAGGCCTTCCCGCAATGGCAGGGCAGCCTGTTCAGCGGCAGTCTGGCCGGCCAGGACATCCGCCGCGTGGCCCTCGACGCCCAGGGCAAGATACTGAAGCAGGAAAAGCTCGATATCGGCAAGCGTGTGCGCGACGTGCGCCAGGGGCCGGACGGCCACCTGTATGCGCTGACGGACGAGGCGAAGGGCAAGCTGCTTCGCATCGTGCCGCAATAAACGGCGCTGATTCCGTAGGGTGGGCGGGTCTCCCGTCCACCCTGCGATGCATAACGCATGGAGTCTCTCTGCAGGCGCTTTTTTCTTTCTCGCAAGTCCAAAACCTGCCTAGAATGCCGAAGCCGCCGCCACCTCCGTGCCGGCGATCTTCCCTTGTCCTTCCCTTGGAGGAGCATCAATGGCAGTCACCCTTCGTCGCAGTATCCCGCTGGCGGCAGCGCTGGCGCTGGCCCTCGGCGCCCAGGCCGCGCCGGCCAAGCCGGCGGCCGCCCCGGACATCCCGATCCCGCATATCCCCTACACCAAGTTCACGCTCAAGAACGGGCTGACGGTGCTGGTCCACGAAGACCACAAGACCCCGGTGGTCGCGGTCAATACCTGGTACCACGTGGGCTCGAAGAACGAAAAGCCCGGCAAGACCGGCTTCGCCCATCTGTTCGAGCACCTGATGTTCAGCGGCAGCGACAACTTCAACAAGACCTACCTGAACGCGATGGAGCGCATCGGGGCGACCGACCTGAACGGCACCACCAATACCGACCGCACCAATTACTTCCAGAACGTGCCGACCTCGATGCTCGACTATGCGCTGTTCGCCGAGAGCGACCGCATGGGCCACCTGCTGGGTACGGTCGACCAGAAGAAGCTCGACCTGCAGCGCGGCGTGGTGCAGAACGAGAAGCGCCAGCGCGAGAACCAGCCCTACGGCATCGCCTACGAGCTGCTGGTGACGAATACCTATCCGGTGGGCCATCCGTATTCCTGGACCGTGATCGGCAAGATGGAAGACCTGGACGCGGCCTCGATGACCGACGTGCGCGACTGGTTCAAGGCCAACTACGGCCCCAACAACACGGTACTGGTGCTGTCGGGCGACATCACGCCCGAGGAAGCGCGGCGCAAGGTGGAGCAGTACTACGGCGCCATCCCGCCGGGACCGCCGCTGGCCAAGCACGATGCCTGGATCGCCAAGCGCACCGGCACCCACCGCACCCAGGCCCAGGACCGGGTGCCGCAGACGCGCATCTACCGCACCTGGAACGTGCCGGGCGCGCACACGATCGAAGAAGTCCAGCTCGACCTGGCGGCCCATATCCTGGGCGGCGGCAAGACCTCGCGCCTGTACAAGCGCCTGGTGTACAAGGACCAGTTGGCCACCAGCGCCTCCGCCAGCGATTCCTCGTCCGAGATCGGCGGCCAGTTCGACCTGACGCTCACCGCCAAGCCGGGTGCGGACGTGAAGAAGATGGAACAGGCGGCCGACGAGGAGCTGCGCGCCATGCTGAAGAACGGTCCGACTGAATCCGAACTGCGCCTGGCCAAGACCGCGATCCTGGCCAACTACACGCGCATGATCGAGCGCGTCGGCGGCTTCGGCGGCAAGAGCGACCTGCTGGCATCGTGCCAGACCTACACCGGCAATCCGGACTGCTACAAGGTCTACCTGCAGCGCATCAAGGACGCCACCCCGGCGTCCGTCAAGAAGGCCATGAACGACTGGCTCACCGACGGCGACTTCGTCCTGCAGATCGACCCTTACCCGACCGGCCTGGCGGCCACCGCCTCCACCCTGGACCGCAGCAAGGAACCGCTGCCGGGCAAGCCGATGTCGCTCAAGCTGCCGCCGATGCAAAAGACGACCCTGTCGAACGGCCTGAAGGTGGTGCTGGCCGAGCGCCATGAAGCGCCGGTGGTCAATCTGCAGCTGCTGGTCGACAGCGGCTTCGCCTCGGACGCCAAGGACATGCCGGGCGTGGCCAGCCTGGCGCTGCGCATGCTCGAAGAAGGCACGCCCACCCGCCAGTCGCTGCAGATCGGCGAGGAGCTCGAAGGACTGGGCGCCAGCTTCGGTACCGGCACCAACCTGGACGGCGCGTTCGTCACCATGAACACGCTCAAGGCCACCATGCCGCGGGCGCTCGACCTGTACGCCGACCTGATCCTGCATCCGGCCTTCCCGCAGAAGGAGTTCGCACGCCTGCAGCAGGACCGCCTGGCCGCGATCGCGCGCGAAAAGGCCAGCCCGCAGGCGACCGCGATGCGCGTGCTGCCCGGGCTCCTGTACGGCAAGGACCATGTCTACGCCCATCCCTTCACCGGCAGCGGCACCGAGGACGCGGTCAAGCGCATGACCCGCGCCGACCTGGCGAAGTACCACGCCACCTGGTTCAAGCCGAACAACGCGACCCTGCTGGTGGTGGGCGACACCACCCTGGCCGAGATCAAGCCCTTGCTCGAGAAGCAGTTCGGCGGCTGGAAGGCCGGCGAGGTGCCGAAGAAGGTGATCGCGCCGGTCGAGGCGCCGGCGAAGTCCCTGGTGTACCTGGTCGACCGTCCGGGGGCGCTGCAGAGCGTGATCGTCGGCGCCCAGCTGGCGCCGCCGCGCAACAGCCCCGAGTCGGTCCCGCTGGAGATGGTCAACGACGTCTTCGGCGGCACCTTCAGCTCGCGCATCAACATGAACCTGCGCGAGGACAAGCATTGGTCCTACGGGGTGCGCAGCTCGCTGTACGCCGCGATCGGCCAGCGTCCCTTCATGAGCGTCTCGCCGGTGCAGACCGACAAGACCCCGGACGCGCTCAAGGAACTGGTGCGCGAGTACCGCGACATCGCCGGCGGCAAGCCGATCGCCCCGGCGGAGCTGAAGGATGCGCTGGACAATAACACCCTGGGCCTGCCGGGCCGCTTCGAGACCGCGGGCCAGCTGGCCGGCGCCTATTCGACCATCCTGCAATACGGCCTGCCGGCGGACTACTACAACACCTTCACCGAGAAGGCGCTGTCGCTGACGCCGGCCCAGGCGAATGCCCTGGCGGCGCGCAGCTTCACGCCGGAACGCCTGGTGTGGGTGGTGGTCGGCGACATGAGCAAGGTCGAATCCGGCATCCGCGCCCTGAACCTGGGCGAGGTGCGCAAGATCGACGTGGACGGCAATCCAGTCCGGTAATCGCGTTCAGCGGTCCATGGCCTGGAACAAGGCCGTAACGATGGCCGCCAGCTCGTCCTGCGGCATGTCCGCGTTATTCAGCAGCACCACGGCCCGGCCGTCCGCCGGGTCATACGCGACCAGACTCTTGTAGCCGCCGAAGGCGCCCGCTTCCCAGGCCAGGGAACGGGCGCCTTTGTTCGTCGTGAGCGGCTGAACGCGTCCGCCCAGGGCGTAGTGCTCGGCCGCGTCGTGCACGGTCGACAGCTCGCGCAGGGCGCGTTCCGACAGCAGCTTGTTCTTGTACACCGCGTCCATCAGGTCGACCAGGTCGCGCGCAGTGCTGTAGACGGTGCCGTTGGCGGCCAGCATGGGCGCGGCGGGAGGCGACTTGCGCTTGCCGTCGGCGCCATAGCCTACCGCCATGCCGACCGCGTCCTCGTAGCCGGTGGCCGCGAAGCTGGTGTCGCGCACCCCGGCGGGCGCGAACACCAGTTCCTCCACCACTTCCGTGAACGGCTTCTTCATCACCCGTTCGACCACCGCTGCGGCGAGGATGAAATTGGTGCCCGAATACTCGAAGCGCTCGCCCGGCGCGAAGGCCAGGGCGCCCGTGCCGAAGCGCAGCGCGGCTTCGGGCGGGCCGATCTCCAGGCCCTCGACCTTGCTGTCCTTGCGCATCGCCTCGGCCAGGCCGTTCGGGATGCCGCTGCGGTGCGCCAGCAGCTGGCGCAGGGTGACGGCGCCGTTCGGGGCCGGCAGTTCCGGCAGGTGGCGCGCGATCGGCGCATCCAGGTCGAGCTTGCCCATGTCGGCCAGGCGCAGCACCGTCACGGCGGTGATCCACTTGGTGGAGGAGCCGATCATGAAGCGCGTGTCCTTGGTGTTCGGCTGCGACTCCTCGCGCAGGGCCTGGCCGCGCGCGCTGACCACCAGCGGCGAGGCCGCGTCCTTGCGCACGGCGGCCACGCCGCTGTAGTGGGCGGGCAGCTGTCTGTCGATCAGGGGCTGGGTGGTGGCGGTGGCGAGCAGGGTGCAGCCGGACAACAGGGCGACGGTGGCGGCGAGCAGCAGAGAGGCAAGCAGGCGGGGACGCATCATGGCTCCAGGTCGGTTGGACGAAGCTGCATTGTAGGGCGCGCGGCGCAAAGACGGCGCGTGCGCCGGGAGGGGCCGGAATCAGGAATACTGCCGGGAATACTGCCGCCAGGAGAAAAGCCATGGACGACACATCCCTCGATCCGGCGCGCACCGCGCTGGTCCTGATCGACCTGCAGAACAGCAACGTCAGCCGCCAGCTGGCGCCCTACAGCGCCGAGCAGACGGTCGGCAACTGCGTGCTGCTGGCCCAGGAGATGCGCGGGCGCGGCGCGATGGTGATCTACGTCCACGTGCTGGTCAACGAACTGCCGGCGCCGCTGGCCGATTCCCCGATGCGCCCTCCGGGCGCGCCGGCGGCCCCGCCCGACGCTTCGCGCCTGGCGCCGACGGCCGGCGTCGACGCCCAGGACACCGTGATCACCAAGCGCCAGTGGGGCGCCTTCTACGGGACCGAGCTCGACCAGTTGCTGCGGCGGCGCGGCATCAGGACCCTGGTGTTGGGCGGCATCGCCACCAATTTCGGCGTGGAATCGACGGCGCGCGCCGCCTTCGACCGGGGCTACGCGCTGGTGTTCGCGGAAGACGCGATGAGCAGCTTCGATGCCGAGGCCCACGGTTTCGCCTGCCGCAATATCTTCCCGCGCATGGGCAGGGTGCGCTCGACCCGCACCCTGATCGACATGCTGCAGGCCGGAACGGGGGCGGCTTAGGTGCTTTAGCCCGCCTGCTGGATCTGTGCGGTGATCTCGAACGAGCGCAGGCGCGCCGCGTGGTCGTAGATCTGCGAGGTGATCATCAGCTCGTCGGGCCGGGTGCGCGCGATGAAGGCCTGCAGCTGCTCCTTGACGGCCGCCGGCGACCCGATGGCCGAGCAGGACAGCACGCTGTCGAGCATCATGCGTTCCGGCAGATCCAGGCTCTCGAGATAGCCGGGCTTCGGCGGCTTGAGCCGGCCCGGACGGCCGCTGCGCAGGTTCACGAAGGCCTGCTGCATCGAGGTCGCCAGCAAGCGGGCCTCGTCGTCGCTGTCGGCTGCGAAAACGTTGAATCCCAGCATCACATACGGCTTGGCCAGCTGGGCCGAGGGACGGAAACTGGCCCGGTACAGTTCGATCGCCTGCATCATCATCTGTGGTGCAAAATGCGAGGCGAAGGCGTAGGGCAGGCCGAGCTGGGCGGCCAGCTGGGCGCCGAACAGGCTCGAGCCCAGGATCCACAGCGGCACGTCCAGGCCTTCGCCCGGCACGGCGCGCACCGGGCGGCGGGTCGAGCCGGCAAAATAGTCCATCAGTTCCACCACGTCCTGCGGGAACTCGTCGGCATCCGAGGCCAGGTTGCGGCGCAGGGCGCGCGCCGTGACATGGTCCGAGCCGGGCGCGCGGCCCAGGCCCAGGTCGATACGGCCCGGGAACAGCGCTTCGAGAGTGCCGAACTGCTCGGCGATCACCAGGGGCGAATGATTGGGCAGCATGATGCCGCCCGCGCCGACCCGGATGCGCTCGGTGCCGGCCGCCACGTAGCCGATCAGCACCGAGGTGGCGGCGCTGGCGATGCCCGGCATCCCGTGGTGCTCCGCCAGCCAGAAACGCTGGTAGCCCCAGCGCTCGCCGTGCTGGGCGAGATCGAGCGAACGGTGGAAGGAAGTGGCCGCATCGCTGCCTTCGGCGATGGGCGAGAGGTCGAGGATCGAGAAAGGAATCATGAGGCGATGATACGCCGATGCCTGTTTTCGCGTGCGGACCGGTCCGGTTTTGCCGGCACGGGTTGTCATGGTGTAAAGATTGACCCTCGCCAGGCCCCTCCTTATGATGGCCGGGTAATGATGCCGGGCAATCCCGGCTTTTCCTGGACCTGCCCGCGAGCCCGCCATGCGCCGAATCCTGCATCATTCCTTCCTTGCCGCCGCCTTGGCGATCGCAGTGTCCGGCTGCGGCCATCTCCAGGGCCGGGACCCGACTGCCATGGCTGAACGGCGTTTCGACCCCGCGCGCCTGGCCGCCATCGACCGCGCCGTGAACGAGGCGGTGGCGGCGCGCAAGCTGCCCGGCGCCGTGTTCCGCCTGGAGCGCGAGGGCGCCGCCTACGAGCGCGGCTACGGCAAGACCAGCTACCAAGCGGACGCCGTGCCGGTCACGCCGGACACCGTCTTCGACGCCGCCTCGCTGACCAAGGTCATCGCCACCGCGCCCTCGGTGCTGATGCTGGCCGAGGAGGGGCGCATCGACCTCGATGCGCCCCTCATCCGCTATTTCCCCGAATGCGCCGGCGGCGGCAAGGACGCCATCACGGTGCGCCACCTGCTGACCCATACCTCGGGCCTGGCCTCGGGGCTGCCGGCCAAGCCCGACTGGCGCGGCGACGATCACGCCCATGCGCTCGCCTGCGGCCAGCAGGTCACCCATGCGCCCGGCAGCTTCTTCCGCTATTCGGACATCAATTACGTGCTGCTGGGCCAGCTGGTGCGGCGCGTGTCCGGCATGCCGCTGCACCAGTTTGCGCAGCGCCGCATCTACGGACCGCTGCGCATGCGCGACACCGGCTACCTGCCGCTGCAACGGGTCGCCGCGGCGGCGATCGCGCCGACCCAGAAGGGCGGCCAGGAAGGCGAAGGCCTGCACGGCGACCTGGCGCCGGGCCAGCTGCTGCAAGGCGTGGTGCACGATCCGACCGTGCGCCGCATGGGAGGCGTGGCCGGTTCGGCCGGCGTGTTCTCGACCGCGCGCGACATCGCCCGCTTCGCCCGTATGCTCCTGAACGGCGGCGAGCTCGATGGCGTACGGGTGCTGGGCGCGGACAGCGTGCGCCTGCTGACGACGGTCCAGACCCCGCCCGGCATCGCGGCCCTGCGCGGCCTGGGGATGGACATCGATTCGCCCTACGCCAAGCGGCCGCGCGGCAGCGTGTTCCCGGTCGGCAGCTACGGCCATACCGGCTTCACCGGCTGCATCCTGTGGATCGATCCGCAGTCGCGCATCTTCTACGTTTTCTTGTCGAACCGCGTGTATCCGGACGACAAGAGCAACGTGCTGCCGCTGTACACCGAACTCGGCACCCTGGCGGCCCAGGCGGCCTCGTCAGCCCAACCGTGATGTCGAATTGGCATTGCCATTCGGCTACCGTGCGCTCCTTTTGAGTCGGCCTTACTACACTCGGCCTCACAAGCAAGTTATCTCATTGATATTGCTGAGATTTTTTGAGCCCCGAAAGTATAGGAGATCGACATGAATATGAACAAGCTTCTGAAAGGCCTGCTGGGTGCATCCGTCGCCGCCGCCCTGTTCGGCGCCACCGCCGTCCAGGCGCAAACCACCGCCACCACCGCCACCACCGGCCAGACCACGGCGACCGGCTCCCAGAGCGGCAGCAGCATGAACGACCAGAGCAGCGGCAGCTCGTCCGCGAGCGCCACCGGCAGCTCGCAGTCGCAGGACAAGAAGGACAAGATGCACAAGAAAGACAAGATGCACAAGAAGAGCGATGCGCAAAGCGGCACATCCGGCACCTCCGGCGCCACCAGCGGCTCCGACACCAGCAATAGCAGCATGATGGAAAGCGGCACCACCAGCGGCGCCAGCGACATGGGCAACACCAGCGGCACCACCGGCGCCACCGGAACCAGCGGCAGCAGCACCAGCGGTTCCAGCGGCATGAGCGGCACCAGCGGCAGCAGCTCGGGCGTCGAGGCGGGCCGTACCGCCACCGGCAATTCGAGCGAACCGCCGACCCGTTCCTCGGGCTCCATGAGCACCAGCGGCACCAGCGGCACCAGCGGCACCACCGGCACGACCAGCAGCTCCACCGGCACCACCGGTACCACGTCGACGCCACCGGCCGACCCCAACAAGCGCTGGTAATCCCCGCCCGCGCCAAGCGGGAGCATGGCGGCCACGGCCGCCATCGCGGCACCGGATCCTCGGATCCGGTGTTGTCGTTTACAAGCTCAGCGCAGCGGCCGGCGCACGCCGCCGCGCGGCGCATCCGGGCGCGGACTGGTGTCCATGGCCAGCTCGACCTTCTCGAGCGGGGTCGGGGCGGGGCCGTGCAGCACATTGCCTTCGGTGTCGAAGCGCGAGGCGTGGCATGGGCAGTCCCAGGAGCGCTCGGCCGAATTCCAGTGCACCGCGCAGCCCAGGTGGGTGCACTTGGCCGAGACCGCGTGCAGGGCGCCGCCCGGATCGCGGTAGACGGCGATGCGGCGCAGGCCGTCGCGCACCACCGCGCCTTCGCCGGCCGGGATTTCCTGGACCGAGTCGACGTCGCCGCCGGTCAGCCATTCGCCGTAGCGGGCCATGACGTTGGCCTGCTCGGAGACGAAGTCGCCCAGACCGTGCAGCGGCTTGCGCGCCGGGTCGTACAGTGCGCTCCAGGGATTCGGGCGGCCCATGATCAGGTCGGTCACCAGCATGGCGCCGATGGTGCAGTGGGTCATGCCGTTGCCGGAGTCGCCGGTGATCACATAGACGTTGTCGTCGTCCATCGGGTTGCGGCCCAGGTAGGCCAGGCCGTCGGCCGGTTCCATCACCTCGCCCGACCAGCGGTACAGGGTCTCCTGCGCCATCGGGAAGCGTGCGCGCGCCCAGCGCTCGATCTCGTCGTAGCGGTGCTCGGGATGGTCGTCCTGGCCGACCTTGTGGTCGGCGCCGCCGACGACCAGCACGTCGTGCTCGCGTGCGCTGTCCGGGGTTTCCAGCCGCACGTAGTAATAGGGATCGCCCGTGTCCCACAGCAGGATGCGCGGCACCGTCCCGCGCGGCACCCGCAGGCCCACCACATAGGTGCGGTAGCCGGCCTGCTTGGTGTGCATCACGACGCGGTCGTTGAAGGGAGTATGGGTGGCCACCACCACGGCGCGGGCGTGGATTTCTCCTTCGATGTTGCCACTGCGAGTGGACACGGTCTGGCGCTGGTGGTCGCCGCGGATGCGGTGGGCGTGGGTGCCGCCGTGGATGCGGCCGCCCTTGGCGACGAAGGCGCGCGCCAGGCCATCGAGGTATTTCAGCGGATGGAACTGGGCCTGGTTGGCGAAGCGAACGCACGGACCGGTATCGAAGGACAGGTCCGGCACCCGCGCCAGCAGCTCGGCCTGGACGCCGGCGCGCGCCGCACAGGCCTGTTCCTTGCCGAGGTCGTGGGGGCCATGGCCGCCGCCGTTGGCGGGGAGGGCATACAGGTAGCCGTCCAGGCGCTCGAATTCGCAGCCGATGCCTTCTTGCCGCACGATGGCTTCGACCTGGTCGATGGCGCGCGCATGGCTGTCGGCCACCAGGCGCGCCTGGGCGGCGCCGAACTTGTCCTCGATGAAGGCATACCATTCGTCGGGCGGGAACAGGTGGGCGGTGGTGCGGCCGGTCTCGCCCGCGCCGATGCCGAGTGCGTCGATCAGCACCACCTCGCGTCCTTCGCGCGCCAGCAGGTAGGCCGTGCTCAGGCCGGCGATGCCGGCGCCGATCACGCACACCTGCGTGTCGACGTCACCCTGCAGGGGAGGAAAGACGGGCACCGAAGCGCTGTCCATCCACACCGAAGTCGAACTGCCGTTGGTCGATCCAAGCATGCTGGCCTCCGTATCGTCATCGCGTGGCGCCAGTCTACTGCGACGGCGCAGCAGCGGTAGCACGATGGCGCCGCACCGCGTGTGGCGCATCCGCCGCATCCGGCCCGGGAATCGCCTCCCCGATGCACCGCTCCCGATTTTTGTGCGTAGAATCAATTCTAATTGCATACTGGAATGATTTCATGGACTTGCTTGCCGTTCCCCCAGATGCGCTGTCGCCCAGCGCCATGAAGCTGTCGGAACTGATCGGGGCGCTCAGCTATGCGCTCGACATCACCGAGGGCCAGCCGCCGGGCCATTGCGTCCGCTGCTGCTGGATCGGCATGCATGTCGGCCGCGCCATCGGCATATCCCGTGACCAGCTATGGGAGCTGTACTACACGCTGCTGCTCAAGGACCTGGGGTGCAGCAGCAATGCCGCCCGTATCTGCGAGCTCTACCTGACCGACGACCTGGGATTCAAGCGCGACTTCAAGACCGTGGGCGATAGCCTGCCACAGGTGCTTTCCTTCGTCCTCAGCCATACTGGCCTGAAGGCGGGACTGGCCGAGCGCTTCCGTAGCGTGATGACGATCCTGAAGGATGGTCCCGCCATCGCCCAGGACCTGATCGCTACCCGCTGCCAGCGCGGCGCCGAGATCGCGCGCCTGCTGCGCTTCCCGGACGGCGTGGCCGCCGGCATCTATTCGCTGGACGAGCATTTCAACGGCCAGGGCAAGCCGGCGCGCCTGGCGGGGGATGCGATTCCGGTCCATGCCCGCATCGCATTGCTGGCCCAGGTGATCGACGTATTCCATACCGCCGGCGGCCGTGCCAGCGCACTGGCGGAAGTGAAGAAGCGTGCCGGCACCTGGTTCGACCCGCGCCTGGCGCAAGCCTTTGCTGAAGTGGCGAGCGACGAGGCGTTCTGGACCACGCTGGCCGCGCCGGACATCGACGCCGCCGTGTTCGCGCTGGAGCCGGACGGACGCGAAGTGGCGCTCGACGACGACTACCTGGACGACATCGCCGCGGCCTTCGGCCAGGTGGTCGACGCCAAGAGTCCCTATACCAGCGGCCACAGTGCGCGCGTCGCCCTGTACACCGACATGATCGGCGAGGCGCTCGGCCTGACGGCGCAGCGGCGCCGCTGGCTCAAGCGGGGCGCGCTGCTGCACGACGTCGGCAAGCTGGGAGTGAGCAATAGCGTGCTGGACAAGGCGGGTGCGCTCGATCGCGACGAGTGGGATGCGGTGCGGCGCCACGCCGAATTCACCGGGACCATCCTGGGCCGCATCGGCGCCTTCGCCGAACTGGCGCAGATCGCCGCCAGCCACCACGAGCGCCTGGATGGCGGCGGTTATCCGCGCGGCCTCGGTGCGGAAGCGATTCGCCTGGAGACGCGCATCATCACGACCGCCGACATTTTCGATGCGATCACGGCCGAGCGCCCCTATCGCGGGGCGATCCCGATTCCCAAGGCCTTGGAGATGATGGAGAAAACGCTTGGAACGGCGCTCGACCCGGCCTGCTTCGATGCCCTGAAGCAGGCCGTGGCGCGGATGCCGTTCCCCACCGCTTGATGCGGCCCCGGCTTACCAGCCGAGGTCCCTCAGCAGCGGCACCGTCAGGTCATACGGCGGCTTGAGGTTGATGGTGAGGTCGCCGTTGATGCTTGGTTCCATCAGCAGGTTGGGCGCGGCGGTGACGTCCCAGTGCGATACCGACGAACCGCCCATCAGCGGGTTCGGCGTGTACAGCAGCGGACGGCGCGCCGCGTCGGCGCCGGACAGGCGTACCGGATCCTGGCCCAGGGTGATGGTCACCGCGCCCGGTTTGCCGCGGCTGCCGTAGGGGACCGAAGCCGCCACCGCGGCCGCGAAGGCCTGGCCGTCGGCCAGCGACACGCCGATGGTCGGGATCTTGATCGCCGGATCCGAACCTCCCAGGGTGAAGGCGCCCGCCACGTTGTTGTGCACGATCACGCCGACTGCACCCGCGTCCTGGGCGTTCTTGGCCTTGATCGCGAAGGTGCAGCCGCCGCGGCTGATCAGGGCAACCTTGTTTTTCACCGCCGCGGCGTTGGCGGCGTCGAAGGCGCTGCAGCCCGGTCCCGCCTCGCCGGCCTGGGCCGCGATGGTGGCCAGGGCGCCCATCGTGGAGCCCGATTTCGGCGCCGGGCCGAAGCTGGCGGGGATGTAGTCGGCGGTGCGGTCGTAGCCGGGCGCCGGCGAGGTGGCCTTGGCCAGGCCCACCGGCTTGAGCAGCTTGGGCGCGGCGCCGGCCGCGTTCGGCCCGATCCAGGCCAGCTGGAAGGGATTGACGGCGGAGGCGGCGCGCTCGGCGCTGCTCATCGCCAGCCAGGTCTTGCCGGCGGTGTTGTCGTACATGTGGCGTTCCCAGATGCTGGGCAGGCCGCTGTCGGTGAAGGCGGTGCCCTGGGCGTTCAGGCGCCGGCCGGTTCCGGTGCTGACCGTCATGACCGAGAAGCCCAAGCCGTGGCCCAGTTCGTGCAGCAGGGTCGCCACGAAGTTGACCTGGGTACCGGCATTGCCGTCCAGGCCCAGGTAGAAGCCGCTGCCGGCCAGGCAGTCGGGCTTGCCGAGGTTGATGTTGAACTGGGTCTTGATGTCGGCGTTGCCGAAGCCGCTGCCGTCGTCCGGCGTGCCGGCGCTGAGGTTGACGCCTGCCAGCTTGTTGGCCAGCGCCTGCGGATACCAGGTGCCCGGTACCCCGTTCGGGAAGTCATGCCAGATGTTCCAGGCGCCGGCGCTGCCCAGCACCGCGCTGCTGGCGGTGCAGCTCAGGGGCTCCCAGCCTGCGCTGACGACGATGTTGATGTTGCTGGCCAGGTTCTGTTCCCAGATGTCGGCCACGTAGCGGTAGACGTTCATGCGTTGCTGGCCGAGGGTGGTGCCGGGGTTGCCGCCGACCGGCGCCACCGGGGTCGGGTCGTTGAAGCCGACGCCGGCCGGGTCGCGGCTGGTGATGGTGATCTTGGCCGCCTCGGCGGCGAAGCAGCTGAGGGCACAGGCGAGGGCAACCAGGGTGTGGGCAGGTTTGACGATCATGATCACTCCGTATCCAGGTCGGCCGCGTGGCTGTGGGGAACCGCCTTGGCCTCCTGGCCGTGCGATTCGAGGCATTGCATCTCGAGCTTGCCGTCCGCCTTGCGCACGGCCATCGAGGAGCTCATGAACTCATCGGTCAGGCGCGCTCCCTGGGCGCCGCTGGCATGGTACTTCTGCAGCACCGGCTGGGGCGCGGCGCGCAGGGTGCGGCGCGCATTGGATGCTTGCAGCGCGGCACGCTCGGCGGGCGTGGCGTCGCGCAGCTTGCCGGTCTCGGCATCGCGCACCACGGTGATGTTGTCGGCCGCCGGGGCGGTCTGGTCTTGCTGGGCCAGCGCCTGGCTTGAAAAGCCGAGCAAGGCCAGGCCGGCGCCCAGCAGGCCCCGGCGGAATTGCACGTTCAGTGACATCACGTTCTCCTGGTTTGGACTACAGATGAAGTCGATCGTGTTGGTTTTTTCTGGTGCGGCTGGCTAGGTGCGGCGGCGGCGCGCGAGCGCGGCGCCGGCCAGGCCGATGCCGAGGATCATGACGGTCGTCGGCTCGGGGATGGCGCTGATGCGCAGGGTGTCGACGCCCACGTAGTTGGACAGGTCGGCGTCGCCCGTGTGCACGATGGCGAAGCGGCCGGTGGCGCCGGCGCCCTGGCCGCTGAGCTGGACGGTGATCTTGGTCCAGGCGTCGGTCGGTACGACGATCGGCCTGCCCAGGGTGAAGGCGGACAGGTCGGCGCTGCCGGTGCTGAAGCCGAAGGCCAGCTGGTCGAAGAAGCCTTCGAACTCGTCGCCGCGCACGAAGAAGGAGACCACGACGTTCATCGCGGTCGAGAACTCCGGCGTGATCAGCCAGTTTTCGATGGTGCCGCCGGGAGCGGCCACGTTGAAGTTCGAGGCGATATAGGCGTTGGGTGCGCCGAGGTGGGCGGGGAAGGTTTCGGGGTCGCCCTGGAACCAGGTGGCGACCGGCCCCGGAGGCTGGCTCTCGTTGTCCAGCACCCAGCCCTGGCCGGGCAGGGCCGCGACATTATTGAAGTCTTCGCTCAGCAGCACTTCCGCCTGCGCGGTGCCCATGAGCCCGGCGAATGCCAGGGCAACCAACACTGATTTTTTCATCTAGTACGCCTCCGATAGGTTGAACAGCGGAGCGACGCGGGACCTCGTACGGACGAACCGTTTCACCCCGGACATACTGCCGCAACGGGATCGCCGCGGCGGACAGACATACCTAAAAGCATCAAACATGCCAAGAAGATAGAGGCTTGATTTTGTTAAAAAAATTTTAACGAACGGGTTGCAATTTGGAAAACGTGTAAGAAAATGTGACAGCACGGCACGGCCGTCCCGCGCGCCGCCGGGATCGCCTCCCGGCGATATGAACGCGGCAACGGGATAGCAAGATTTGACAAAACTGGCCATGCGACTGCCGCCACAATGCGATCCACCAACAGAGAAAGGCCTGAACGTTTCGCCTGTCGCGACCGGAAGGCTGAACAACAATCAAATCGACGTTTTGGAGAGCACATGAACCAAGGGATGGCACGGCAGTACAAGCGCACCGCGATCGCGGGCGCGGTGGCGGTTTGCGCGATGGTGTCGGGACAGAGCTGGGCCCAGGAAAACAGCGGCCAGGCGGTCGCGGATCCGCAGACGGTGGTGGTGACCGGCGTGCGCGCCGCCCTCGAACAGTCGCTGCGCCAGAAACGCAACGCCGACGCGGTGGTCGAGGTGGTGACGGCCGAGGACATCGGCAAGATGCCCGACAAGAACGTGGCCGACGCCATCCAGCGCCTGCCGGGCGTGAATACCCAGTCCTCGGCCGGCGGCGAAGGCGGCTTCGGCGAGAACGACCGCGTCAGCCTGCGCGGCACCAGCCCCAGCCTGCAGCAAACCCTGTTCAACGGCCATGCGATCAGCACCGGCGACTGGTTCGTGCTGAACCAGATCGGCGGCAACGTCGGCCGCTCCAGCAGCTTCTCGTTGCTGCCGTCCGAGCTGGTGGGATCGATCGTGGTCCAGAAGAGCCCCACCGCCGACCTGGTCGAAGGCGGCGTGTCGGGCGCCATCAACGTCATCACGCGCCGTCCGCTCGACTTCCGCCAGCCGCTGACGGTGGAGGGATCGATCCAGGCCAACTACAACGACTTGTCCGACCAGGCCGAGCCGCACCTGTCCGGCCTGGTGAGCTGGAAGAACGCGGCCAGCACCTTTGGCGTGCTGGTGCAGGGCTTCTCCGAAAAGGCCACGGTGCGCCGCGACGGCCAGGAGATCCTCGGCTACACCCCGATCAGCCCCACCAGCGCGGCGGCCGTCGCCAATCCCGCCCTGCGGGGCGTGGTGGTGCCGACCTTCATCGGCGCCAGCCTGTTCGAGCAGACCAAGAAACGCCAGGGCGGCGCCTTCGACATCGAGGCGCGCCCGATGGCCGGCCTGAGCGTGGACCTGAACGGCTTCTACTCCAAGCTCGAAGCGCCGCACCAGAACACCAACTGGCTGGCGGCGCCGGCCAATTCGATCAACAGCATGAACCTGATCCCGGCCAATCCGGTCGTGCGCAACGGCACCCTGGTGGCGGCGTCCTTCGAGCGCAACGCGGGCGAGGTCGACAACATCTACCGTCCGGATGCCGGCGGCGAATCCTGGTACCTGGACCTGAACGGCAAGTGGCGCGTCAGCGACCGCCTGACCCTGTCCGGCAAGCTCGGGAAAACCCATGGCGTGGGCTGGGACCGCGACGATGTCTATTACCAGAATAACGTCGACGGCGGCATGGTCTATGCGCTGAACGGTCTGTCCCCCGCCTCGGTCAGCTATCCGGGCGGCAATACCGCCTCGCCCGGCTCCACCGCCTGGGCCGGCGGCGGCGATGCGCAATCGGTCGACCAGGAAAAATACGCCCAGCTCGACGGCCAGTGGCGCCTCGACCACCCGACCCTGCAGAGCTTGCGCTTCGGCGCGCGCTGGACCGACCACCACCGCACCGCCGAGCACCCGCTCGAGACCCGTCCGGGACCGGTGGGCTTCAGCAACCCGGGGCCGGTCTGGACCGGCCAGATGTACCCGTCGGACTTCGCCAATGACCTGGGCGGCAATCTCTCGTCCAATTACTTCAAGTACGACGGCGCCGCCCTGGGCGCCTGGGGCGCGGTGCCCGGCAACCGCCTGCTCGACTATGTGCTGCGCCACAACTGGATGGACGAATTCCAGGTCGGCGAGAAGACCGCCGCGCTGTACGGCATGCTGGACTTCGGCGGCGACAACTGGAGCGGCAACGTCGGCCTGCGCGCCATCGAGACACGCCAGACCACGGTCGTCAACCTGGCGGGCGGCCCGAACCCGATCCTGGGCTCGGCCTTCGGTCCCTACACCCCGACCACCTTCAAGCGCACCTACCGCGACTACCTGCCGAGCGTGAACTTCAAGTACGAGGCGACGCCGGACCTGACCCTGCGCACCGCGCTGGCCAAGACCATCGCGCGGCCGGACTACAGCGCGCTGGGCGGCTCGGTCTCGCTCAACGACGACGCCCTGAGCGGCAGCGGCGGCAACGTCAACCTGGAGCCGGTGCGCTCGACCAACTTCGACGTCGGCGCCGAGTGGTACTACGCGCCCAAGGCGCTGCTGTCGGCGGGCTTCTTCTACATGGACCTGCGCTCGATCGTGGCCCAGGGCACCTCGACCGGCACCTACTACAACAACAAGCGCTCGAGCCTGACCGAGTACCAGATCACCTCGCCCTTCAATACCGAAGGCACCAACAAGGGCGTGGAGCTGAGCTGGCAGCAGCCGTTCATGAACAACTTCGGCACCCTGGTGAACTTCACCCACGCCGACGGCGAACTGGAAGACGGCGGCGAACTGCTCAACTCCTCGAAGAACACCTGGAACGTGACCGGCTACTACGAGAACGAGCGCTTCTCGGCGCGCCTGGCCTACAACTACCGTTCGCGCTACAAGGCGGGCGTGGACCGCGGCGCCAGCCAGCACGTGGCGGGGATGAAGAACGTGACGGCTTCGGTCAACGTGAAACTGACCGAGCGCCTGACCCTGACCTTCGACGCGCTCAACCTCACCAACGAGACCATCCGGATGTACGCCGAAAACGAGGACCGCCCGCGCGCGTTCTACTCGAACGGCCGCACCTTCTACCTCGGCCTGCGCGGCAAGCTGTAAGCCGCTTGCGCCACCGCCGCCGCGGGCCGGGCCCCGCGGCGCATCCCCTCATTGCCACCACTGATACCGATGTCGACACCTCCCTCGTCCATGGACGTGGCGCCGGCCGCCGCGCCGGTCGCCATCTCCTGGGAATGCCTGACCAACACCGTACGCGACGACCGCTTCCGTTCGCGTTTGGAGCTGGCCAACGTCTCCGCGCGGACCATCGCGCCCGGCTGGACCCTGTACTTCAACACCTGCCGCAAGGCGCTGGCGGGCAGCGTCAGCCCCGGCTTCGCCATCGAGCACGTCAACGGCGACCTGTTCCGGCTCAGCATGAGCGGCGGCGAACCCTGGCTGCCACAGCAGCGCTACCGCATCGAGTACGATTCACTGCACTGGGCGATCAGCGTCACCGACGCGCCGCTCGGCTTCTACCTGGTGCCGCAGGATGGCGAGCCGGTCGACCTGGGCGACCCGGAGATCGCGCCCTTCGTGCGCGAGGAGCAGCGCCGGCGCGCCGGCTTCGACCGCCTGCCGACCGAGGACGCCGCGCGGCGCCACCTGCGCAACGCCGGACTGCGCGAGCTGCCGGAGGCGGAGATCGGCCGCATCACGCCGCAGCCGCGCTTCACCCGTTTCGGTGCGGGGCGCTGCCGCCTGGCGCCGGGCGCGCCCGTGGTGCATGCGACGCAGCTGGCCAACGAGGCGGCGCTGCTGTCGGCCATGCTGGCAGCCCTGCCGGACGGCCCTCCGGGCGAGACCGGCGTCGAGCTGCAGCTTGGGCAGGTGGCGCTGGAAGGCGCCTGCCAGGAAGCCTACGAACTCGAGATCACGGCGCGCCGCGTGCGGGTGCGCGGACAAAGCGCGCACGGCGTCTTCAACGGCCTGCAAAGCCTGGCCCAGCTGCTGGAGGCGGACGGCAGCCTGCCGCTCGGCCTGGTATTGGACGAGCCGCGCTTCGCCTACCGCGGCATGATGCTGGACGTGGCGCGCCACTTCGCCCCCGTGCCGACCGTGCTGCGCCTGCTCGACTGCATGGCGGCCTATAAACTCAACCGCTTCCATTTCCACCTGACCGACGACGAAGGCTGGCGCCTGGAGATCGCCGCGCTGCCGGAGCTGACCGGGATCGGTTCCAGGCGCGGCGTGGGGCCGGATTGCCTGCCGCCGTCCTTCGGTTCCGGCGCCGCGGCCGATACCTCCGCCGGCACGGGTTACTACAGCGCCGAGGACTTCGTCACCATCCTGCGCCATGCCAAGGCGCGCCACATCGACGTCATTCCCGAATTCAACATGCCGGGCCATGCGCGCGCGGCGGTGGTGGCGATGCGGGCGCGCCACGACCGGCTGCTGGCCGCGGGCGACCCTGAAGGCGCGCGGGCCTACCTGCTCAGCGATCCCGACGACCGCTCGGACTACGAATCGGTGCAGCTGTGGCACGACAACGTGATCTGCATCGCGCTGCCTTCGGTCGACCGCTTCATCGACACCGTGGTGGGCGAGGTCTGCGCCCTGTACCGCGCGGCCGAGGCGCCGCTGCGCGTGATCCACACCGGCGGCGACGAGGTGCCGGCCGGGGCCTGGCTCGGTTCGCCCGCATGCCGCGCCAGGATGGCGATGGAGGGCTGGACCGGCGCCGCGCAGCTGCACGGCGACTTCGTGGCGCGCTGCCGCGCGATCCTGGCGCGCCACGGCGTCGAGTTCGCGGGCTGGGAGGAAACCGCGCTGCTGCACGTCGAGGGGGAGGGGATGCGCCCGAACCCGCGCTTCGCCGGCAGCGATTTCCATGCCTATGTCTGGAACAACGCCTGGGGTTCGGGCCAGGAGGACTGCGCCTACCGCCTGGCCAATGCCGGCTATTGCGTGGTGCTGTCCAACGCCGCCAACCTGTATTTCGACCTGGCCTACGCCAAGCATCCCGAGGAGCCGGGCTACTACTGGGCCGGTTTCGTCGAAACCCGCCATGCGTTCGCGTTCTGCCCGCTCGACGCGTTCGCCAGCGCGGAAGCCGACCACGTCGGCGATCCGATGGGCCGGCCGCTCGACCCGGGCCTGCGCGCCGCCATGCAGCCGCTCGACAAGCTGGGGCAGGGGCGCATCGCCGGCCTGCAGGGCCAACTGTGGGGCGAGAACGCACGCAGCGCCGCGCGCATCGACTACCTGGCCCTGCCGCGCCTGATCGCGCTGGCGGAACGGGCCTGGTCGCCCGACCCCGGCTGGCAGCGCATCCCTGACGCGCGCGTGCGCGGCGCCGCGATCGAGGCCGACTGGAACGAGTTCGCCAACCGCCTGGCGCGGCGCGAGCTGCCGCGCCTGGACCGCGCGCCCACGCCCTATGGCTACCGCCTGCCGCCGCCCGGCGTGGCGCTGCAGGACGGCGCGGCCCACGCCAACGTCGCCCTGCCGGGCCTGGCCCTGCATTACACTGTGGACGGTTCGGAGCCGGTGGCGGCCAGCCGGCGCTACGCGGCGCCGGTGGCGCTCGCGCCCGGCGCGCTGTTCCGCATCGCCAGCTTCGATACCCGCGGCCGCCGCAGCCGCATCGTCAGCCTGACCCTGGATACGCCATGACCGCCATGCACGACCTGCCCGTGAACAGCCCTCCCGCCGCGGCGCGCCGCCATCCGCTGGCCTGGGTGCCGACCCTCTACCTGGCCCAGGGCCTGCCCTTCTATGCGGTGGCCCTGGTGGCGGGCCAGATGTTCAAGAGCATGGGCGTGCCCAACGACCAGATCGCGCGCTGGACCGGCGCCATCGGCCTGGCCTGGGCCTTCAAGGCGCTCTGGAGTCCCTTCCTGGAGCTGGCACCCAGCAAGCGCCTGGCGGTGGTCGGCTTCCAGCTGCTGGGTGGCGCGGCCCTGGGCCTGGTGGCCCTCGCGCTGCAGCTGCCCGGCTGGTTCGCGCTATGCATCGCGCTGCTGGCGCTGGTGGCCCTGGCCTCCAGCAGCCATGACATCGTGGCCGACGGCATCTACATCGCCAACCTGAACGAGCGCGAGCAGGCCGCCTACGCGGGCTACCAGGGCGCCTTCTTCAATGCGGCCAAGTTCCTGTCGCTGGGCGGGCTGCTGCTGCTGGCCGGCTACCTGGAGCAGCACGTCGGGACCGAGTTCGCCTGGACCACCGTGTTCGCGCTGCTGGGCGGCCTGCTTGCGCTGCTCGGCCTGTACCACCTGCGCGCGCTCCCGAGCGGACCGCAGGACAAGCCGGCCGGCGGCAAGGCCAGGGATGTCGCGGCCACGCTGGTCGACGTGATCCGCAGCTTCTTCGCCAAGCCCGGCATCTGGGTGGCGATCCTGTTCATCATCCTGTTCCGCGCGGGAGAAGGGCAGATCCAGAGCATCGGACCGCTGTTCCTGCGCGACGCCCGCGCGCTCGGGGGACTGGGCCTGAGCACCGCCGAAGTGGGCTTCGCCTACGGCACCGTGGGCACCGCGGCCTTCCTGGCCGGCAGCGTCGCCGGCGGCTACTTCACCGCCTGGCTCGGCCTGCGGCGCGCCATGCTCTGGCTGATCCTGGCCGTGAACCTGCCGAACGCCGTGTTCTGGTACCTGAGCGAGGCCCAGCCGGACTCGCTGGCCCTGATCACCGGCGCGCTCGGCGTCGAGATGTTCGGCTACGGCTTCGGTTTCGTGGGCGTGATCCTGTTCATCATGCAGGTGGTGGCCAGCGGCCGCTACCAGACCGCCCACTATGCGCTGGGGACCGGCTTCATGCAGCTGGGCTTCGTGCTGTCCAAGGTCGTCAGCGGCGACATCCAGCAGGCGCTGGGCTACCGCGGTTTCTTCCTGTGGGTACTGGCGGCGGCGTTGCCGGTGCTGGTCTTGAGCCGGGTCATGAAGCTGGAACCCGGTTCCGCCGACGCCGCCGGCCATACCCCCAGGGCCGATACGAGCGACCTGTAGCTTCGTCGGGCCGTCTCTACGTAATGCATGCACTCTCCGGACGATGACGCGAATAACCGTGCAATAAAAGTTCCTGCAAGGGAATGACTCCTCGTTTATGCTGTCAATACTTCATTGTTGGGTAAGCACCCGACTGTTACCGCGAACGAGGATGCATGGAAGTTTTGCTTTATCGCTGGAGCACCATGGCTCAGCTGGTCTCGGACACGATGATCATGATTTTTCTGGTCGTCCTGTACCGCTCGGTACGTCGGCCGGAACTGCGGCCGCACGTCTGGGCCTGGACCGCCAATTTCGTCGCCCTGTCGATCACGGTCGGCTACTGGGTCTTCCGCCCGGAGCAATATTGGTTGCGAAAGCTGGTCGCCACGCTCTACGTCTCCATGAAGATGAGCTTCGCCTGCCTGCTGATCGTGGGCGTCGCCGCCTTGTCCGGCCGGATCGTGCGAGGCCGGCGGATCGGGGCGGTGCTGCTGGCCTGCCTTGCCTACGGCATCTTCGTGGCCCTCACTTACCAGTCGATCAACCAGCTTGGCGTCTATAACGCAGCCGGCTCCGCCTTGCTCCTGTGGTCGGCGGTCGCGCTCATCCTGCGCGAACAGCCGCCCGCGTGGTCCTGGCTTGCCGCCGGCTTCGCCGTGCGCGCAGGCTTTGCCAGCGTGGAGGCGCTGGCCTACCTGTCGCAGCTGACCAGCGTCGCCTGGCTGCCTCCCGACCTGGTGGAGCCTTATCTGGCTGCGCATTCGTCCTTCGATGGTGCGGCCGAATGGATGATCGCGCTGGGCTGCGTGCTGACCATGTATCGGATCATTGCGGCAGAGCTGGCGCACAGCCACCAGGAAATGAGCGCCGCCAAGGAGCGCATGCGCGAGCTGGCGGAAAGCGACATGCTGACCGGACTGGCCAACCGCCGCACACTGATGCCGGCATTGCGGGCGGTGCGCCCGCAGGGAGCATCGATCCTGTTTTTCGACCTGAACGATTTCAAGCAGATCAACGACCGCTTCGGACACCAGATGGGGGACGATTGCCTGAAACGCTTTGCCCAGGTCCTGCGCGCCAACTTCCGTCCGGGCGACACCTTGATCCGCTATGCAGGCGACGAGTTCATCGTGATCGCGCCGGGCATGCGCCCGGAAAGCCTGGAGCCGCGTATCGCGGCCGCACGCGTAGAGCTGGGCAAGGCGGGGGCGGACACGCCTGCCATCCGGTTCTCGGTCGGGCTGTCCTTCCTCGAGATCGACGGCGACGTGGACGCCGCGGTCGCAATAGCAGACTCGGCCATGTACAAGCAAAAGCAGGAAAAACACCTGAAATCTGCCTGATCCATGTGCCCCATGGAGCCAGGGAGCGTCTGGCTCCACCGGGCAATCGCGATGCCGTGCGCTATGCCCGCAGCGCTAGCGCTTCTTGACCGGCAAGGCCAACCAGCCCTGCCACTGTCCGTCCCCCGAGCGCTCCACCTTCTGGATGTGGGGGCGGGTGCTGTCCAGGCGCCAGACGGCCTGCTTCTCCAGCCAGTCCTCGTACATCGAGCGGAACCGCGGCCACTCGTGGCGGAACTCCAGCACTCCGTAGTGCCCGGCCGGGAGCACGCGTGTACCCAACTGGCGGTCTTCCTGTTCGCTGGCGAAACCGAAGTCGTAGCAGTATTCACGCTCGCCGGTAAAGCCGGGATCCTCGTCGAACACCCCGTACCACGGGCTGCCGGGCGGCAGGCCCGCGCGTTCGCGTTCGCAGATGAAGCTGTTGCAGGCGACCGACAGCGCGGCGCCCGACTGGCCGAAGAAGCGCTGGTAGCGCAGCTGCACGGCCGGCAGCGCGCGCACCGCAATGCGCGCCGCGATGCTGCCCGGCTCGGGCGGGCAATAGGGCGCCAGGATCACTTCCAGGTTGCCGGGCTCCGCCACGAAGAAACTGACGTCGCTTTCGCGTCCCACCTGGGCGTCCATGTAGGCGCGCCAGCCGCCGTCGCGCCAGCTCTTGGCCGACATGCCGAACTGCTGCTTGAAGGCCTTGGAGAAGGCGGCGTTGCAGGGAAAGCCGCAATCCTGGGCGATGCGCCCGACCGCCACGTCAGGCTCGTGGCGCAGCAGGTGAGCGGCGCGGCGCAGGCGCCGCTTGCGCTGGTATTCGACGGCCGAAAAGCCGGTCAGCTCGCGGAAGATGCGGTCGAAATGAAAGCTCGAGTAGCTGGCCGAGGCGGCCAGGCTATGCAGGTTGAGCGGATCGCCGACCGAGTCGAGCATCAGGTCCATCACCTCGTACAGGCGCGAGACCCGGGTCGGCGTGCGTGCGGGCGCCCGGGCCGTCATGCGGCCCGCCCTTCCCGCGAAGGGATGGGGCGCGGCGCGGCGCAGAGGGCAGGGACGGGACGGCTGGACATCGCATCGTGTATTGACTGAACTGCATCAATTATGCGGTCAAACGCAATGTCGTGGCGAAACAGGTGAGGCGCCCACGCAACAGTCGGAAAGTTTTATGCGAGGTCCGGCAGCTCGGCATCGAGGTCGCGCTGTTCCAGGCGCGCGGTCTTGATCGTGATCGCGCCGCCGCATTCCGAACACACCTGGCCGGCGCGGGTCAGCTTGCCGCAGGTCGTGTGGCGCAGCTGCAGCGGCGAGCACAGTTCGGTGGGCATCCATTCCTCCGCATAGCGCATCAGCTCGAGCGCGATCGGCAGCAGCGCCAGGCCCGGCTTGGTCAGGCGGTAGACGTAGCGCGGCGGGCGTTCCTGGTACATCACCTTGGCCACCAGGCCATTGGCGACCATGCGCCCAAGGCGGTTGGACAGGATGTTGGTGGCGGCGCCAGTCTTTTTCTGCAGCTCGTCGAATTTCTGCGGGCTTTGAAACAGCTCGCGCAGCAGCAGCATGATCCATTCGTCGCCGATCAGGTGGGCGGCCCGGCCAATCGGGCAGGCAGTAGTTGAACGGGTATCCATAATCCTTATTTTACATACTTGCAAAATGAAAGTCTATCGCTTAGTATTCTATCACTTGCAAAACGAAACCCAGTAGGCATGACACAGTTAGGCCCCCACCAAAGGGGGAAAAGTTGTTAAAAAACCGCAACTAGCATGTATAAGAGTTGTCCCATCAGAAATTTTTCGGAACAATACTGCGATGAAAACAATATCGACCAAAGCGGATGAAACCCTGGCAGAGATCGTTGTGACGGCGCTCGACATCGCCATGGCCGAAGGCATCGCCCAGGTTTCGTTCGGCAAGGTGGCCAAGCGCCTGGGGATGAGCAAGAGCGGCGTGTTCTGCCGTGCAGGTTCCCTGCACAGCCTGCAACGTGCGGTGCTCGACGAATACGACCGCCGCTTCCTGAGCGACGTGGTGGCGCCGACGCGCGCCGCGCCGCGCGGCCTGCCGGCGCTGGAAGAACATGTGCGCAAGCTGGCCCTGCGCGCGAGCGGGGCGGCGATGGGCGCAAGCTGCCTGTACATCGCGGGCGCCTTCGACGGCGCAGCGCTGGACGCGGCCTTGCACCAGCGCTTGCAGCACGGTCTGGCGCGCTGGCGCGGCCTGCTGGGCCAACTGGTGCAGGACGCGGTCGAGCTGGGCCAGCTCCCGCCCGACACCAATTGCGACCAGCTGATCTTCGAGATCCACAGCCTGGTGGTCGGCATGGCCCACGACGCGCGTTTTCTCCGCGACGAGAGCATCGGCCAGCGCATGGTGCTGGCCTGCCGCCGGCTGCTTGCTTCCTACACCCAGACGCCGGTCACGCTGCAGTAGGCGCGGCCCGAGGTCCCCGATTCCAACCACAGAGAAAGTCCCATCATGCTGAGCTATTTCCTGCTTTTGTCCGCGGCCGCCGGTATCGCCACGATGGTTTACGCGGCCCGTTTTGTCCACACGATCCCGAAACGCAACGAAGACTTCTCGGTCTTCATGCTGGCCTAGATCGACCCCTGCAATCTTGTTGTTCCGAATAATCATAACTTCGCAGGACCAAAATGAACGATGTAACTGTGCTGAGCGCGATCGAACACCTGACGCAAGTCGGGACCCGACAACAACTGGCCGAATGGGCCGACGCCCACCTGATCGACAACAGCGGGGCAAGCAGCGTGCTGATCGGCTTCGGCCGCATGCAGCCGGAATTCTCGATGACGCCCTTCTTCGTGTCCTCGTCTTTTCCGGGCGCCCTGATCAAGACCTTCGATATCCAGGACCGCTATCTCACCATGCCGCTGCTGCACGAATCGCGCGCCGCGCGTTCGCCGGTGATGCAGGACCTGTGCCCGAACGGCGGCGGTGAAGCGCTGTGGCAGGCGATGTTCCGCCAGAAGGGCTTCTCGCGGGTGGCGGTGGCCGCCAACACCGAGGTGCGCGACGGCTCCACCACCTACCTGTGCATGACCGACCCCAAGGCCGGCGCCGCCCAGGAAGGCGAGTCGCTGCGCCGCAACCTGTCGATCATGACGCCGATCCTGCACAGCGTGCTGTCGCGCCTGGCCTTCGAGGAAAGCCAGAAGGAGAAGGACGATCCGGCCGCGGTGCTGACCCCGCGCGAGCGCGAGATCCTGGCCTGGATCCGGATGGGCAAGACCAACTCCGAGATTTCCTGCATCCTCGGCGTCGCGGTCTCGACCATCAAGAACCATGTGCAGCGCATCCTCATCAAGCTCCAGGTCAACAACCGGACCCAGGCCATCGCGAAGTGTCTGCACTGACATCGTGTCCTACTCCGTGCGCGCTTGCCAGGCGCGGATCAGGGGCAGCGAATCCACGTCCCAGGGCCGGTAGCGCGGATTGAAATAGTGCAGGAAATCGAGGGCGGTACGCGTGAGCACGCCGCGCCGCCCGAACAGATACGCGGCGAAACCCAAGTGGGCGCGCGGCTTGAACAGCAGGCCGTCCTTCCAGTACAGGTAAGTCATGCGCAGGGCGATCCCCGGCAGCATGACCGCCCCCAGCAGCAGGACCATGCCCGCCACCTGCGCCACATAGCGTCCGCCAAGGAAGCGGAACACGTCGTAGCACACGGCCTTGTGCGCCAGCTCCTCCACCGCATGCCATTCCCACAGTTCGAACATGGCTGGATCGCAGTCCTTGAACCAGGCGTCCGGCTCTTCCAGCCCGTATTGCGAGAAGGCGGCGGTCCAGTGCTCGACCGCCACGAACAGCGCCAGGAACAGGCTGCGCGGCAGGCGCCGCGCAAAGAAGGTGAACAGGCCGCGTTCCCAGGCCTCGATCTTCGCCAGGGCCGGATAGTCGCGGTGCAGGCGCTCCACATTGAAATGCGAGTGGGCGGTGCCGTGGGCCGCTTCCTGGTCGCAGAACTGGCGGACCTCCCGCGCCAGCTTGGGGTCGTGGATCTGGGCCACCAGCGGCATCAGGCTGCGGATGGCGCAGAACTCGATGTTGGGCAGGAGGCTCGACATCGTGTTCCAGAAATGGCTGCGCGGGGCCGAGCCGCCGTTCCAGCTGGCGGGCTCGCAGCTTGAAAAATCGAAGCGCGGGGTCGGGAAAGCCAGTTCCACGGGTGTGCTGCTGTGGCGCATCTCGCGTTGGTCGTGCATCACGCCGCCTCCTTCTGTGGGCTGCCGGCGCGGTAGGCGTCCAGGCGCGGATGGATCACGCGGCGCCACAGGAAGGGCACCAGGGTCAGCAGGAACAGCAGCGGGTAGGACAGGGGCAGGCGCGGGCTGTGCGGCGTGCAGCGCAGTTCCCCGTAGGGCTTGTTCGGATTGATGTGGTGGTCCGAATGCTTCTGCACCGAGATCAGCACCAGGTTGCTGAAGGGGAGGTCGCAATCCCAGGCATGGCGTTCGGACACCGCTTCCATCCGCCCCTGGGCGTCGACGCGGCGCTCCAGGCCATAGTGGCCGATGTAGTTCATCATTTCCAGCACCAGGATGCCGATCGCCGACTGCAGCAGGAAGAACACCAGGGATCCGGCGCCGAACAGCAGGGCGATGGCCGTGGCCCAGCCCAGGCTGAGCCCATAGCCGAGCAGGTTCTCGAGCACGATCTTGCGCCGGAACAGCGACGCGCGCGCCACCTGGCCGCCCTTGGGCCCCCACCAGCCGAACAAATTCACCGCCACCGCGCCCGGCAGGAAGGCGTACAGCGACTGCCCGTACTTGGCCGAGGTCGGGTCGCGGTGGGTGGCCACCAGCAGGTGGTGGCTGTGCACGTGGGCCAGCTTGGCGCCCGAATAGATACTGGTCGAGAACAGCATGGTGCCGACCACGCGCTCGAAGCGGCTGCCATGGTGGATCAGCTCGTGCGCCGGGTTCTGGGCGTACAGCGCCGACAGGATGCCGGCGATGAACAGCACCGTGCCGGCCTCCCACCAGGCCAGTTCATGGCTGGCGATGAACCAGGCGAAGAAGAAGATGTTGCAGACCTGGAGCGGAAGGCTGAGCAGGACGATCAGGAGCTCGCTCACCGGGCGTTCCGGGGAGGGATCCGGCCGCTGCCTGCGCTTGCGCGCCGCCAGCGTGTCGGCCAGCGGCACCACGGCGAAGATGAAGGCGATCGCGGCCCAGGCGAAGGCCAGGTCCCCGTGCTCGCGCGACCACAGGAACCAGGTCGCGTACAGCACCAGCGCCGGCAGGAAGAATACGATATATGGCGACATGGTGAAGTGATCCGTCCTTACAGGCCGATGCGCTGCATCCTGGTCGCGTGCTCCTGCTGGATCTGTTCCATCAGGATGTAGGCCTGGTCCTTCTCGGACACGTCGCGCATCTTGCGGCCCTGGAAGATCTCGATGTCGCCCACTTCGTCCATGTACTGGTCGGTCACCAGCTGGTAGAGGTGAATGTAGTGCGCGATCGAGGATTCGAACACGGCCGTCATGAGCTGGTGGAATTCGTGGGCCAGCTTGATCATGCGGTTGCGCGATTCGTCGCCCAGGCGGGTGTAGCGGCTGATGATGGCTTCGCCGAAGCGCACGTGGTGCACCTCGTCGGCGAAGGCGCCGCGGATCAGCTGGGTCAGGCTCGGATCGAACACCGACCAGTAGGCCGACTCGTAGCGGTAGATCGGGTAGGCCATGCCTTCCAGGACGATGTTGTGGGCCATCATGGCGGCCGCGAAGTCGCCTTTGTCGACCTGCTCGCAGATCAGGTCGTAGAAGGCGCGCAGCTCCTTGGTGGTCATGTCTTCCATCAGCTGGTCGCGCTGTTCCGGCGACACGCCGAACTGGGCCAGGCGCTGGCAGAACACCTCGTAGTGGCGCGACTCGTCGACCACCTGGGTGGCCAGGAAGATCTGCGAGGCCTCGTCCGGTGCGTGCTGCATCAGCTTGGCGATGCCGGTGTAGGAAATGCGCTCGGCGGTCAGGAAGGTGGCGATGTCGAGCTTGTAGATCTGGTTGACCAGCTTGTCCTCGTGCACGGCGCGGTGGGTCACGCCCACGCCCGGGCTGATGCCGTAGTTGGTGTCCTTCAGGGTGCGCCATGCCGCGCGGCCCAGCCAGTGCTGCACGTCGAAACGGGAGGCATCCCAGTCGTCCGCGCAGAATTTCTGCTGGGGGTCGATGGCGGTGGCGGTGGTGTCGATAGCCAGTGCCGGTGCGGTCATGTCGTTCATTGTGGTTTTCCTTGGGGATTTGCTGAAGTACTGCGCAGGGAGGTTCGGAACAGGTAGACGCTGATGGCGCCGATGGCCAGGCATTCGCCCAGCAGGATGATGCGTGCGGTCGCGGCCTGCGGATCGGCCATCACGCCGACCGCGGTCACGGCCAGGAAGGCCAGGGTGGGCCAGACCACCAGCGGATGCAGGGGCTGGCGGATGCCGCGGCCGGCCGGCAGCTTGCGCATGCGGGTCCAGGCCAGCAGCACGCAGACGTAGACGGCGGCCAGGTGGAAGCTGAACAGCATGCTGAGCGATTCGGCCAGGGCCGGCATCGACATCAGGGGCGCCATCGCCAGCACGCCCACCGATACCGCCAGCATGGCGTTGCGCGGCGCCAGGCGGTCGCCGTGGAGCTGGGCGAACCAGGCCGGCAGCTCGCGCTCGCGCGCCAGGCTGTACAGGATGCGGGCCGCGCCCGACAGGCCGACGTTGAAGGAGCTCAGCACCGCCAGCAGGCCGACGATGGTGGCCAGGTAGAGCGCCGTCGGCGAACCGAGGGTGCGCGCCAGCTCCAGGTGGGGCAGGGCCAGGCTGCCCAGGCTGCCCGCCGCGAAACGCGCCTGCAGCGCGGTGCCGAACAGGCCGTAGAGCAGGGCGATCAGGGCCACCGCGCTGACCAGGGCGACCGGCAGGGTGCGGCGGAAGGATTCGTGGCGCGCCACGTACAGGATCGCCCACTCGACGCCGACGAACAGGAACAGGGCACGCGGCACCGCGTCCAGCAGCTGGACCGGGGTCGTGGCCGGCGCGGCGACGGGGCCGGGCAGGGCCAGGGCGGCCAGAGCCACCATGGTCGCCGCCACCGCCACCGTCATCAGCACCTGCAGCTGCAGCGAGAGCTCGAAGCCGCGCAGGTTGACGAACAGGACCGAGGCCAGCAGCAGCGCCAGCACGCCTTCCGCGACCAGGGGCGGCAGCACCTGCACCAGCATCTTGTGGCACAGGTAGACTTCGAGGCCGCCGATCAACAGCACCATGGCCACGTAGAACAGGGTGGCGGCCAGCGAGAAGCGGTTGCCGAAGGCGGCCTTGGTAAAGGCGCGGATGCCGATCGCGCCGGGGAAGCGCGAGGACAGCTCGGCGAAGGCCAGCACCACCACCGCCATGCACAGGCCGGCGATGCCGAGGGCGCCGAACAGGAAGCCGCCGCCGGCATACGGGAACAGCGAGACCAGTACCGTGTTGCAGCTGATGGTGATCGCCATGCCGGCGCCGACGGCGACCAGCATGACGGCTTCGCGCGAGCTTTTCACTTCAGATGCCCCACAGGATCAGGGCGATGGCGTCCAGCTTGACCTGGTCGCTCATCGGGCCGTAGATCTCGATCAGGCCGTCGTTATTGGCGCGGATGCCGTTGACGCGGCCTTCGAAGACGGCGCGGATGGTGGCCGCGTCGCCCACGATGCGCATCGCGCAGTCGTCGTTGGCGGCCGGTTCGGCGCGTTCGATGGCCTGGATGGTCCCTTCCTTGACGCGCAGGCGCCAGGAGGTCGCGGTGTCGCTTTCCTCCAGGGCGACATCGGTGTTCCAGCCTTTGACGATGCGCTGGATCTGGGCGTTGCCGTTGACCTGGTTCTTGAAGTTGTCGAGTACGTCGAGCATGGGAGTTCCTGTTCTTATTGGGCTTATTGGGCTGCCTGGCGGCGTTCGAGCTGCCAGATCGCCGATTCGTCTTCGTTCCAGTCGCTGGCGCCGCTGTAGTGGCGGCGCGCATGCAGCAGGCGCTCGTCGTTGGCTTCCAGGCCGGCGGTGGGCGGGTTCTTGCTGCGCGGGGCGTCGTGCACCCGTCCGCCGGTGCGGCATACCACGTCGAACAGCACGGCCGGCGGGGTGATCGTGAACCAGCGCATCTCGTTCCAGTGGTGGTGCCCCATGTGCTGGCGGCGGATATAGCGCATCACCGGACCCGGTTCGTAGGGCGAGTGCACGATCAGGTGCCACCACTCGAACATCAGGTAGCCCAGCATCAGGCCGGTGCACAGCGCCGCGGTATGCCATGCGTCACGGGTCACCGCATAGAACAGCACCACGTTCAGCAGCAGCGCCGGCAGGGTGTACCAGGTCGGCGTGAACAGCAGGTCCAGGCGGCGCGGCTTGTCGTGGTGGCCCAGGTGCAGGCGGTACAGCAGGCGGTACAGGAAGCGGTTGCGCGGGATCTTCCCGTGGAATACCCAGACGTGGCTGAAGTATTCCTCGGGCAGGTAGACCGCCCAGCCGATGGCCCCGTAGAGCAGCGCTTCCCAGGCCCCCAGGTGCAGGAAGGAAGCGATGCCGCAGCCGACCGCCAGCACGCCGTAGAACAGCACGCTGTGGTCGGAGAGGTAGGCGCGCCGCAGCGCGCCCAGGTAGATGGCTTGTGCACTCATTGTCAGTCGAGACCCGCTTACGGATTCAGGTTGGCGATGTTCTTCTCGGCGAAGCCCGCCGCCTGCAGGTCCAGTTCTCCCTCGGTGGTGGCGATGCAGTCAGAGAAGCCGTGCGACAGCGCCAGCTTGTAGATGCGCAGCGACTGGTCGTAGGGGATCCGGTTGCCCAGGCTGTACGACTGCTTGGCCCCGCTCATGGACAGCGCCACCGTCTCCGACAGGCAGGCCAGGTTCAGGGTCGCGTCGAAGCCGAGGATGTTGGCGCGGCCGAACTTGTAGGGCTCGACGAAGCGCACCACGCCGCCTTCGAACACCAGCACGTCCGGACGCTCCTCGCGCACGTTGGCCTTCAGGTCCGGCGGGCGGGCCGCGTCGCATACCACGGCCGCGTCGCGCAGCCAGGCCGGTTCGATGAAGCTGCGGCCGACGCTGGTGGCCGACAGCACGCCATTGGCGTTGCGGATCACCTGCTCGATGTCGACCGAGACCTCGATCGGGGCCGGGGACGGCAGGTTCTCCTCGACGATGCGGCGCACCGCGCGGTAGTCCGGGGCGCCGTCGCGCAGCACGATCTGGTTGACCCGCGCGATGACGGTCAGCGGTTCCTCGAGGTGGGTGCGCAGGTACTGGGCCAGGCCGATGGTCGAGCCGCGCTGCATCTGCATCAGCGCCTGGGCATAGATCTCGCCGGCGATCTCGCCGAGCTGGTCGATCGCCTGGGCGTTGGCCGAGTTGCCCACCAGGATCAGGGAAGCGTAGTAGGTCGACAGGTGGATCGCCGCCAGGCGGCCCACCGAGCCGGAGGCGCCGATCACCGCCACGCGGGCGTCGAAGCGGCTCTGGCCGGTCGCCACCAGGGCCTTGTGCAGGCTCTCGGCGCTGGCGATCGCGGTGAAGCTGTTGCCGGTGGTGATGGGGATGCCGGCGTCGGCGATGTCCATGCCGCCGCGCGAGATGATCGAGGTGAAGGCGCCCAGGCCGACGATGTCGGCGCCGACCGACTTGGCCGCCTCGACATACTGTTCCAGCAGGCGCATGCGGTGGGCCTTGGGCAGGCGCATCATGCGTTCCGGCGGCAGCGGGCAGGCGATCAGCCAGCCTTCGACGTAGCCGCCCAGCTTGGATTCGATGCGCGGCGCATGGAAGACCGGCGCCGGCTCGTAGCGGCGCGAGAACCAGCTCGCCATCCAGTCCTCGAATTCCTTCTTGTGCGGCTCGTCCAGGTCGATGATCGAGCGCGGCATGATGTTCAGCAGGTCTTCGCTCGAGGTCGGGTGGATCAGGAAGGCGAAGCTGCCCAGGCGCTCCGGCATCTTGCCCTCGATCGCGCCGTTCGGCACCAGGGCGATGTCGGCCGAGGCCTTGCCCGAGTAGCTCAGTTCTTCCGGCTGGCGGCCGACCAGGTAGGACAGCAGGCTGGAGAACTGCTTGCAGCGGATCAGGTGGGCGCACTCGTCCAGCGAGGCCAGCAGACGCTCGATGTGCTCGCGCTCGATGATCAGGGGCGGCTCGATGCGCAGCAGGTCCGGGCGGTTGAACAGCGGCGCCACCACGATCTTCGACACGTTCACCAGGTAGCCGCAGATCAGGGGCACGATGTAGCCCTGGACGCTGGCGTGCGCCAGGAAGTAGCTTTCATGGCCGGTGAATGGCTTGATGCGCAGGCTGTGCATCAGGCCCTTGCCCTGGTGCTGGCTGAACACGTCCGGGTATTTCTCGACCAGGGCGTCCAGGCCGGCATCCAGCACGGCGGCCATGTCGTCGACGTGGCGCAGCAGGGCGCCGTCGTTCTGGCGCAGCTGTTCCAGGGTGGACAGCGCCACGCGGCAGCCGACCTGGTTGTTGGCGAAGGTCGAGCTGTGGTAGTAGCCGAAGGCTTCGCTCCATGCGCTCTTGGTGCACAGGGTCGCGCCGATCGGCACCAGGCCGCCGCTCAGGGCCTTGGACAGGCACACGATGTCGGGACGCACACCGGGCACGCGCTTGATCGAGAAGTATTCGCCCAGGCGGCCCAGGCCGGTCTGGATCTCGTCCACGATCAGCATCGCGCCGTGCTGCTTGCACAAGGCGGCCACGCGCTGGATGTAGGCGTCGGACAGCGGCTGCATCCCGCCTTCGCCCAGCACGGTCTCGAGGATGAAGCCGGCGATCTCGTGTTCGGCGAAGGCCGCCTCGAGCTGCTCGAAGTCTTCCGGCTCGACTTTCACGCTCTGGGCGGTGCTGACCAGGAAGGGCTCGCTGTATACCGGGTTGCCGGTCACGGCCAGGGCGCCGGCGGTCTTGCCGTGGAAGCCCAGGTGCAGGCTGACGATTTTTTCGCGCAGGGTGACGGAGCGCGCCATCTTGAGCGCCGCCTCGACCGCCTCGGCGCCGCTGTTGGTGAAGACGGCATGGGCGAAGTTGTATTCCGGCTCGAGCTGGGTCAGTTCGCGCGCCAGCTCCTTGGCGGCGCGGGTGTAGAAGGGCTGCACCATGGACGGCTCGCCGCGGCCGGCGCACAGGGCGTCCCAGGACTGGGTCGGATTGTGGCCAAAGGGCACGGCGCCGTACTGGGCCAGGAAGTCGAGGTACTGGGTGCCGTCCTCGTCGAACAGGTACACGCCGTCGCCGCGGACCATGGTCTTGTCGAACTGGATGTGCCTGAGCAGGAAGTCCCGGTCCGGGTTCAGGTGACTGGTTGCGCTTGGTTTCATGGGTTGAACTGTTTTCCGAGATAGGTGAGGACGATGGCGACGGTGCCGGCGCTTGCGCTGAAGAACATCGATACGCGGTAGGCGAAGAAGATCGCCGCCTTTTCCGAGTCGAGCGCGAAGAACGCGCGCGGCCACAGCACCAGGCTGCCGTACAGGTGGCAGGCCAGCATCAGGAGCAGGCAGGCGCCCTTGGCGATGGCCAGCGGCGAAGTGGGCGCGACAGGACCCGTCAGGGACAGGGCGATGCCGGAACCCAGGGTCAGGGCGATCAGCAGGTAGAGCAGGGGCGCGGCGCGCGTGCCCTGGGCCTGCATCAGTTCGCCGTAGCGCACCGGGCCCTGCGCCTTGTACATCGGGAACAGCAGGGTCAGGTTGAAGTACATGGCGCCGATCCACGACAGCATCGCGATGACGTGGACCAGGACCAGCAAATCGTACAAAGTAAGCGCAGTGATCATCGCAACCCCGTTCAGATCGCGCAGACGTAGCTCATCGGCTCGATGCGGATGTCGTCCTTGTGGTGCGTACACAGGCAGCCTTCCGCCTTGTCGACGCCGAGCAGCGAGAACTCGTTGTTCAGGGCGTCGATGCGCAGCATCTTGCCGGCCAGGTTTTCGCCGATACCGAGCAGCAGCTTGATCGTTTCCACCGCCTGGAGCAGGCCGACCACGCCCGGCAGCACGCCCAGCACGCCGGCTTCGGCGCAGGACGGCGCCATTTCGGGCGGCGGCAGTTCCGGATACAGGCAGCGGTAGCAAGGCTCGTCCTCGCCCGCGGCGAAGGTCGTGACATAGCCCTCGAAGCGGTAGATCGCGCCGTGCACATTGGGGATGCCCAGCTTGACGCAGGCGTCGTTGACGATATAGCGGGTCTTGAAATTGTCCGAGCCGTCGACCACCAGGTCGTAGCCGTCCAGCAGCTCGAGCGCATTGGTCTCGTCCAGCAGCACCGGGTGCTTGATCACCTTGACCTGGGAGTTCAGGCGCCGGATCGAGGCCTCGGCCGAATCGACCTTGAGCTTGCCCAGCTGGTCTTCGCCGTGAATGATCTGGCGCTGCAGGTTGCTGCTCTCGACCACGTCCGGATCGACGATGCCGATGGTGCCGATGCCGGCCGCCGCCAGGTAGAGGGCGGTGGGCGAGCCCAGGCCGCCGGCGCCGAGCAGCAGCACACGGCTGTTCATCAGGCGCAGCTGGCCCTGTTCGCCCACCTCGGGGATCAGGAGGTGGCGCGAATAGCGTTCGCGCGCCTGGGGGCTGAGCTGCTGCGGCACGCGCACCGCCAGGCCGGCTTCCTTCCAGCCCTTGAAGCCGCCGCGCACGCTGTAGACCTTGGTGTAGCCCAGGTTCTGCAGGCTCTCGGCCGCGAACAGCGAGCGCAGGCCGCCGGCGCACAGCACGGCGAGCGGCTGGTCGAGGTCCTGGGCCAGGTGGTGCACGTTGAGTTCCAGCTGGCCGCGCGCCAGGTGCACGGCCTGTTCGGGCATGCCGCCCTTGATTTCCTCGCCGTCGCGTACGTCGAGCAGCAGGGCGCCTTCGCTGGTGACCATGCGCAGCGCCTGTTCCGGCGAAATCTCGGTCATGGCCTGGCGCAGGTAGGCGGCGCGTTGTTCGTAGCTCATGCTCAGCCTCCCGCGAAGGCGGTGACGATGTCCAGCTTGCCGCCCTGGGCCAGCGAGGTCTGCAGGCCGCCGGTCTTGGCGATGTGCTTGCCGTCGACATAGACATTGATGTACTTCTTCGGCGCGCTGCGGTCGGCTTCCAGCAGGCGTTGCGACATCGACGGTTCGATCTCGTCCAGCTTGAGCAGGGCGTCCAGCACGGTGTCGGCATGGCATTGGATCGAGGTGGCCCCCTTGGCGAACTTGCGCAGCGGGATCGGCAGGTGTACGTAGACAGTGCTCACAGAGACTCCATTCGTTTTGAAGTGGCGAGACCCAAGGGGCGAGAGCCCGAGAGGCTGCGAATTATTGTGGTTTTCCAGGAATGGATTATTTCCCCGTCGCCAAGTCTTGGATATAAGCCGGTTAGCCAGTGCCATGCACCCGGTTAGAGAGGACTAGTCCCCTCAGACTATTTTCCCGTTGCCCTGACGCAGCTAGTCTTCGGGTTGGTCCGGATTCCTGCCATCCCTCGGCAAGGCCTCCGGAAATGCACAGAACGGGAGAATCGATGTTAGGTTTGTTTCGGAAGAAGCCCAGGGAAGTCGCCAGGTTCGCGGTAAAGTTTCAACCAAGCAACACCGTGCTCGAACTCAAGCAAGGCGACAACCTGCTCGAGGCGGCCTTGCAGCAGGGCGTGGCGGCCCCATACAACTGCCGCGTCGGCGCTTGCAAGACCTGCCAGATCCGGGTCCTGGAAGGGCAGCCGAAGTCCCTGATCGAGCGCGAATACGTGTTCTCGCAGGAGGAGATCGCAGGCGGCGCCTACCTGGCCTGCCAGACTTCGGTGCAGTCCGACATGGTGGTGGCCTGGCATGCGGGCGCCATCGAGGAAACCGCGACCCTGAACGCGCGCCTGGTCGAGGTGCGCCGCATGACGGCGCGCATCCACCGGGTGCAGCTGCGCCTGGACGCCCCGCTGTCCTGGCGCGCCGGCCAGTTCGCGCGCCTGGTCCCGGCCGGGATGCCGGTCGACCCGCGCTGCTACTCGATGGTCGCCTCCGGCGAAAACGAGCAGCTGATCTCCTTCGACATCACCCATTACCCCGACGGCGCGGTCTCGTCCTGGATGACCGATACGGCCAATCTCGGCAGGGACGTGCTGGTCGAGGCGCCATTCGGCGAATTCGGCATCGGCGAAGCGTCCGTGGACAAGCCGGCGCCGCTGCTGTGCATCGCCGGCGGCAGCGGCCTGGGCGCCATCGGCGGCATCATCGCCGGCCATGCGCGCAGCATGGACGGCGGCGGCCCGCATGGCGGCCAGCCCGCCCCGGTGCTGCTGGTGATCGGCGCGCGCGACCGAGGCGAGATGTACGGCCTGGATGAGCTGCGCCGGGTGGCCGACAGCGCCCGGGTCCCGCTCCAGATCGACGTCGTGCTCGACCGCGAACCGGGCGACAGCGGCTGGCAGGGCCGGCGCGGCTACGTGGCCGAACACCTGCCGCAGATCCTGCGCCAGGCGGCCCAGGGCGACCCGCGCTTCTCCCAGCCGGACGACGCCTGGCGCGTGCTGCTGTGCGGCCCGACCCCGCTGGTGGACACCGCGATCGACGCCCTCAAGGGGGTCGGCATGCAGGCCGGCCAGATGGCCTTCGACAAGTACGAACAGCAGCGCGCCGCCTGACGGCGGCCTGCCTCCCAAGGATATGGACATGGACCATGTATAAATATTTCAAGCATTCCTACCTCACCTGCTGGATCGTTCCGGCGGCGGCGCTGACGGTGTTCCTGGCGCCGCAGTGGGCGTTCTTCATCCCGGTGGTGATCACCCTGCTCAACGCCGTGGGCGACATCCTGACACCGCCCGACCGCAGCGTGCCGGAGTACTCGCAGCACTGGATCCTCGACGCGATGGTCTACCTGTATGTGCCCTTCGTCTCGCTCTACATGTTCAGCCTGGTGTGGATCGTGTCGCCGGGCGACCTGCTCGGCCTGTCCGCCTGGGTAGCCGGCCTTTATCCGGTGGATCTGCTGGCGATCAAGGAAGCGGCCGGCCTGCGCGGCCTGCTGGCGAGCACCTTCGCGGTCGGCTACGTGCTGTCCTCGAATCACCTGTACGCCCACGAGCTGGTGCACCGCACCACCGACAAGATGGCGATGTTCACCGGGCGCTGGCTGCTGGCGATGGTGGGCGATGCCCAGTTCTCGATCTCGCACGTGTACGCCCACCACCGCAACGTCGGCACCGTGTTCGACGCCGCCACCGCGCGCCGCGGCGAATCGGTCTACAGCTTCTTCCTGCGCTCGACCATCGGCCAGTACGGCGAATCCTGGGAAATCGAGGGCCAGCGCCTGCGCAACCGCGGCAAGGCCTTGTTCTCGGTGCATAACCGGGTGCTCACCGGCCTGGCCATGACGGCCTTGCTGTACGGCCTGTGGTACCTGGCGGCGGGCCTCACCGGGGCGGCGGTCTACACCTTCGTGATCGTGCTGGCCAAGTTCCTGTTCGAGACCGTCAACTACATCGAACACTACGGCGTGGTGCGCGTACCCGGCACCCGGGTCGAACCGCGCCACAGCTGGGACTGCGACACGCGCATGTCCTCCAACGCACTCCTGAACCTGTCGCGCCATGCCGACCACCACGCCAACGCCCACAAGAAGTACTGGGAACTGGAAGCGGTCGACACGCCACTGCAGCTCACCTACGGCTACATCAGCACGATCGTCGTCGCGCTGGTGCCGTTCTGGTGGCATCGCTTCGCGGCGCCGCAGCTGGCCAGATGGGACCGTTTTTCCGCCACCCCGGAGGAAAAACTGCTGGCCGAAGAAGCCAGCCGGGCCAGCGCCCACCCAGTGTTCATGAGCGCAACCACGAAAGGAAACAGCCAATGTTCGCAAAATATATAGAGAAAGTCGTCCGCTGGCGCTTCCTGGTCATCCTGCTGACCGTGCTGGCCACGGTCTTCATGGTGTCCCAGATGCGCCACCTGAAGGTCATCGTCGATCCCAACCAGATGCTGCCGCAAAAGCATCCCTACGTGATCGGCACCAACTTCGCCGAGAAGGTGTTCGGTTCCAACTACGTGCTGGTGGTGGGCGTCTCGGCCAAGCATGGCGACATCTACCAGCCGGCCGTGCTGGAGCGCGTGCGCGCGATCTCGGAGGGGTTGGCGCGCCTGCCCAACGTCAAGCCCGAGACCCTGATGAGCGTCGCGGCCAAGCGCGCCAAGGGCATCGCCGGCGCCGAGGACGGCCTCGAGGTCAAGCCGATGCTGCACGGCGCGGAGATCAATGCCGAATCGATCGCCAAGCTCAAGTCCGCGATCGAGCGTAATCCGATGTACAGCGGCGTGGTGGTCTCGGAAAAACGCGACATGGCGGCCATCTCGATTGCCGTCGAAAAAGGCGCGAAGGGCTTCACCCCGACCCTGGAAGCGGCCTACAAGCTGACTGCCGCCAATACCGATGAACACGTACAGGTCTCGGTCAGCGGCACCCCGATGTTCGTCTATTACGTCGAAAAATACACCGCGCGCATGGCGCTGCTGTTCCCGATCGCCTTCCTGATCGTCGGCCTGCTGCACCTGGAAGCCTTCCGTACCTGGCAGGGCTTCTTCCTGCCGCTGGTGACGGCCCTGTTGTCGGTGCTGTGGGCGCTGGGCCTGATGGGCCTGTCCAAGGTGCCGATGGACGCCTTCAACGCCGTGACCCCGATCCTGATCCTGGCCGTGGTGGCGGGGCACGCGGTGCAGCTGCTCAAGCGCTACTACGAGGAGTTCGAGCTGGCCATCAAGCGCGGCCTGGCGCCCGCCCTGGCCAACCGCGAGGCCGTGATCCGCTCGATGGCCAAGGTCGGCCCCGTGATGCTGGCCGCCGGCTTCGTCGCCGTGGTGGGCTTCCTGTCGCTGATGTCCTTCGAGATCACCACCATCCGCAACTTCGGCATCTTCACCGGCCTGGGCATCCTGTGCGGCCTGGTGATCGAAATGACCTTCATCCCGGCCGTGCGTTCGTGGCTGAAGGCCCCCAAGCTGCGCACCAAGACACAGCGCTTCGACGTCCTGACACCGGTGATCAACCTGGTCAAGCGCGGCGCCGGTCCGCGCGCAGTCGGCAAGACCTGGCTGGCCTTCGCCCTGATCGTGGCCGTGTCCGCGTTCGGCGTGACCCGCCTGAAGGTGGAGAACTCGAACAAGAGCTTCTTCTCCGCGAACCTGCCGTTCCAGCAGGACGACAAGCTGATCAACGAGCGCATGGCCGGCACCAACACGCTGTACGTGATCTTCGAAGGCAGCGAGCAGGACGTGATCAAGGATCCGAAGGTGTTGCACCTGATCGAGGACACCCAGCGCTTCCTGGAAACCCAGCCTGGCATCGGCAAGACCATCTCGGTGGTCGACCTGGTCAAGCGCATGAACCAGGCCATGAACGCCGACGCGCCGGACCAGCTGGCCATCCCGAACAGCCGCGACCTGGTGTCCCAGTTCCTGCTGCTGTACTCGATGTCGGGCGAACCGGCCGACTTCGACCGCTATGTCGACTACAACTACCAGAACGCCAACATCACCGCCTTCGTCAAGTATGACAACAGCGGCGAGATCCAGAAGGTGATCGCGAACACCAAGGCCTACCTGGCGGAGCATGGCGACCCGCGCATCCAGATCCACTTCGGCGGCAGCGTGCCGCAGTCGACCGCGCTGTCCGAGTCGCTGGTGGACGGCAAGCTGCAGAACGTGCTGCAGATCGGCCTGGTGATCTTCGCGGTCTCGGCCCTGGTGTTCCGCTCGCTGCTGGGCGCACTGCTGGTCGTCACCCCGCTGGCCGTGACCGCCGTCGTCAACTTCGGCGTGATGGGCCTGACCGGCATCCCGCTGAACACCCCGAACGCGATCACCGCCCCGATGGCGATCGGTATCGGCGCCGACTATGCGATCTACCTGCTGTACCGCATCCGTGAAGAGCTGGGCCATCACGCCACCCTGGAAGCGGCGATCGACAGCGCCCTGGAATCGGCCGGCCGCGCCATCCTGTACGTCGGCACGGCGATTGCCGGCGGCTACTCGGTGCTGATGCTGTCCAAGGGCTTCAACATCCACATCTGGTCGGGCATCCTGATCGTGCTGTCGATGGTGGCCTCGGTCGTCACGACCCTGCTGCTGCTGCCGTCCATGATCCACGTGCTCAAGCCGAGCTTCCTGCGCAAGCGCGCAGCCAGCCACGCCCCGATGGCGGTCCCGGCGGGCAAGGCCGGCACCGCGCTGATGCTGGCGGCCAGCGTGGGCCTGGGTGCCGCGATGCTGCCGCAGGATGCGCAAGCCTCCAGCATGCAGGCGAACGAGCTGATGGAAAAGAACTTCGTGGCCAACCGTTTCGACAATTCGACCTCGAATGCGACCTTCCAGCTGATCAACAAGAATGGCGACCGCCGTGTGCGCGAGACCTTCGGCGCGACCAAGATGCAGGACAACGCCCTGGATACAAAGCGCGTGACCCGCTTCCTGTCGCCCTCGGACATCAAGAACACGGTGACCCTGCTGGTGGAGAAGAGCGGCGGCGACGACGACATGTGGATCTACCTGCCGGCGATGAAGAAGACCCGCCGCCTGACCTCGTCCAACAAGAACGAGAGCTTCGTGGGCACCGACCTGTCCTACGGCGACGTGATCGGCCACAAGGTGGGCGACTGGAGCCACAAGGTCGTCAAGACCGAGACCGTGGACGGCAAGGCCTGCACCGTGGTCGAGTCGCTGCCGAAGGACGCCAAGGTGGCCGCGCAGTCGGGCTATTCGCGCCGCCTGAGCTGGATCGACAACCAGTCCTACCTATCGTTGAAGACCGAGTTCTACGACGAGTCCAAGCAGCTGCTGAAGGTCTCGACCCTGGCCAACATCGTCAACGTCGACGCTGCCCGCCAGCGCTGGCAGCCGATGCACATGGAAGTGCAGAACGTGCAGACGGGCCACAAGACCGTGATCGACTGGAAGGAGTTCAAGGCCAACCAGGGTGTCAAGACCGAGTATTTCACGCCACGCTATCTTGAAAAAGAACTGTAATCCCCTTCGGGCCGCACTCGCGGCCCTTTTTGTCCTCCCTGCCGTGGCGCCGCTGGCTGCCGCGCAGGATGTGCAATTCAATGCCGCCCTGTCGGTCGGCGCCTGGAGCGGCAACCGCGTGCTGGACGACCGCCACGGCGTGCTGGCGCGCGCCTTCGCGGCCAGCGCCAGCGCCGGCCTGTCCGACAGTGTCCGCCTGAAGATGGACGGCACGGTCTACCAGTTTCCCCAGGAGCGCGGCGACGACACCCGCACCGCGCTGCGCGAAGCCTACCTGCAGTGGGATGGCGAGGAAACCCAGGTGCGCCTGGGCCCGCAGATCGTGGCCTGGGGCCGGGCCGACCGCGTCAACCCCACCGACAACGTGACGGCGCGCGACTACACCTCGCCGCTGGCGGTCGACGAGACCCAGCGCATCGGCGCGCCCGCCCTGAGCGTGATCCGCGAGCTGGGCGAGGCCGGGCGCCTGAGCCTCGTCGCCAAGCGCTTCCGCCCCAGCAAGGGGCCGAGCGACAACAATGAGCTTGGCCTGCCGGCGCGTGCGCACCACGATGAAACCGAATACGCGCTCAAGTTCGACCGCACCGGCGAGGCCTTCGACTGGTCGGTCTCGTACTTCGACGGCCTGGAAAAACTGCGTTCGCTGCAGCTGGTGCGCGGGGCGGGGGGGCGCATCCTGGGCGCCAGCCGCGGCTACGCGCCCCTGCAGGCCTTCGGCGTGGACGGCGCCGCCACCGTGGGCGAGTGGGGCCTGCGCGGCGAGCTGGCGCGCCTGCGCTACCGCGACACCCGCTACGGTACGACCGATGGACGCCTGTCGCACTGGTACGGCATCGTCGGCGTGGAGACCAACCTGCCGCACGCGGCCACGGCCAGCATCCAGTACTTCTTCCGCCATTTCGGCGAAGCGCCCGTGATCGGCGGCCTGGCGCCGGCGGAAGAAGCCCTGCGCCGCCGCCTGCGCATCGCCAACAACCAGTTCCACAAGTATCAGGACGGCTTCACCCTGCGTTACGGCCAGCGCCTGTGGAACGACCGCGTCGACTACGAGCTGGTCGGCATGGTGAACCTGCGCGAACACGACTACGCCATCCGTCCGCGGGTCAATGTGCGCTATTCCGACCACATCAAGTTCTCGGCCGGGGCCGATGTGTTCAGGGGCAGGGAAGAGAGTTTCTTCGGCAGCATCAAGAAAAACACCGTGGCGTTCGCGGAAGTCGTTTTCATCTACTAAGGACACATCATGCAAGTTCCAGCCAATATCCTGTCGCTCAAGAAGCGCGTCGTGGCCGAGATCGGCGACGACCTGGCCCGCCACGCCCCGGAAAGCTCCTGCCTGCTGCTGGACAGCACCGGGCCGAGTTTCACCCGCCAGTACATCGTGCTCAACGCCATCGGCATGGACCGCCTGGCGCGCTTCGGCGAGATTCACGCTTTCTCGGGCTCGGTGTATGCGCTGTTCGGCTTCATGGCCTTCGCCACCGGGCGCAACAAGGTGAGCATCGAATCGCTGTGCCACGAGGAAGCCGAGACCGTGTTCCGCAACCAGCACCATGTCGGCCGCTTCTCGGGCCTGCGCTCGATCGGCAAGCTGATGACCGGGCGGCCGGCCTTCGGCAGCGTCGATCCCCTGATCGCCTCGCTCGAATACATGTTCGGCGACTTCGTCGACCAGCCTTTTTCCAGCTTCGGCAGCAACATCCACGTCTACCTGGCCCAGTCCAAGAACGCGCCGCTGCTGGTGCTGTCGAATAATGCGCGCTGCTCGCCCGAGCTCGAAGCCCTGCGCGCGCTGCCGGTCAAGCACATCATCGCGATGGCGGCCAACGTGCCCATCGTCTACGGCGGCAGCCGCGCCGGCACGCCTTACTTCGACCCGGTCTACACCAGCCACTATGTGCCGACCCTGAAGCAGATCACCGCCACCGAGCGCCATACCCTGATCTCGACCCCGTGGCGCTCGGGCGAGAAGGACAACCGCCGCTACCTGAACTGCTACCCGAGCGGCAATGCGCGCTGGCTGATGCTAAAGGACTTCGCGCGCCTGGTCAGCGGCCAGCGCAACGTGTCCTGGAGCCGCGACATCTATACGGCGTTCAAAGTCGCTGCGTAAACCGAGAATAGTTCCATGCGGCAAGTTTTAGATGCTTGCCTCCATGCCGCATGGGTTTCTCTTGCTTTCATCTGGTTTGATCGGCATGCTTCTGTCTGACCGTGCGGCGAGCGCCGCCGGGCATCACGATGAAAGCTGACGGAAACATGACGAGCGAGGCGCCGCTTTACCGGAATCACGTACTGCTGTTGTCGCAGAACTTTACGATCAAGGATAACCAGCACGAGCTGCAGCTGCACGCCCATAAGTACGATTTCGACTTCCGGTTCTTCTGCGAAGTCAGAGATTTCGTCGCAGCCGTGGAGGCCGACACCGGCAACGGCCTGTACGTGATCGACCTCGACGCCCTGCACAACATGCAGTCGGACATGGAAGACAGGCGCAAGACCCTGATGCTGGGTGAACTGCTGCAGCGCCTGCCGGCCAGCCACAGCTACGTCTACCTGCAAAGCGCGCGCCAGGGCAGCCGCTTCCTGCTGCAGCAGCGCCTGGTCGACAGCAATTGCCTGGCCTATGCCGAAAAGCCGATCCCGAACGACGTCCTGGTCGACAAGCTGTTCAATCTCTTCATCCAGAAAAAACGCGGCGACCTGGTGCGCCTGATGGTGCTGGGCGAGGTGGCCGGCCTGGACGAGAACGCGCTGCTGCGCCGGCGCCTGGAGCTGGTCCGCCACCTGGACCCCCAGACCCTGCACCTGCGCGTGAAGGACGTCCAGCCCGAGATGGTCCTGATCACCGAGGCCGAGTTCGAGCGCAACGAAGCGATCGTCCGCATCCTCAAGAAAAACATCGAGGCCGATCCGGTGCGCGAGATCGTGCTGCTGCAGCAGCGCCTGGACGCCGGGCCGCATCCCGATCTGGTACGCCGCGCACTGGCGGGCGGCTTCGACGCCATCATGCAGGCCACCGAACCGGCGCTGCTGGCCGGCCAACTGATCAACCGCGCCGACAAGATCCGCGTCAACAAGGACCTGATCGGCAAGGATCGCGCCACCGGGCTGCTGAACAAGGTCGGGCTGCAGAAGAAGGCCCAGGAACTGGTGCGGCAGGCGGCGCGCGAGGACCGCTCGCTGACCCTGGGCGTGGTCGACATCGACAAGTTCAAGACCATCAACGACACCTGGGGCCACCATTTCGGCGACATCGTGATCAAGCGCCTGTCGCTGGCGCTGGCCCAGCACGTCGAAGAAGGCGACCTGCTGAGCCGCTTCGGCGGCGAGGAATTCGTCGTGGTGTTCTGGGACACCACCCTGGAAGAGGGGCGCCGCCGCCTCGACGCCATGCGGCGCTCCTTCTGCGACGTCGCCTTCGAGGTCGCGCCCGGCGAGGTGCGCCATTTCTCGTTCAGCGGCGGCCTGGCCGCCTATCCCGAGTACAAGAGCGAGAACGAGCTGTTCCTGCGCGCCGATGCGATGCTCTACGTGGCCAAGCAAAACGGGCGCAACCAGGTCTGCACCCATCCCGTCGCCGAGGCCGGGGCGCCCGGCTAGGGTCTGTCTGACTGAGTTCAGAGGAGCCATAACATAATTGTCGCCACGATCACTGCGGTGAGGTAGTTATGGCCGCGCTTGTCATAGCGGGTCGCGACGGCGCGGAAGTCCTTT